>NZ_JAYFUY010000001.1:0-9404 GCF_059933065.1 Blautia sp. HA3515
CGGATGTAATGAAAAATATGCAATACGTATTAAATATGCGGCCTGTCCTGAATAAGGATGCGCTGTTCAGCGATGGGTCTGAAGATCACAGATGTCCGTCAGAACCAATGCCGGGTGACACTGTAAAGATCCGGTTTCGTACCCAGAGAAATAATGTGGATGCAGTGTATCTGGTCTATGGTGATGTGAGACAGGAGATGGAGATATGGTCTTCCTCCAATGGCTTTGATTATTACGAAACACAGATCAGGATGGGAGAAGATATATTCAGATATCATTTTGAAGTTGTATATGGATGGGTTACATGCTATTACACCTATCAGGGAGTATCGGTCAATTCGGAAGAACGGACAGAGTTTGAGATTTACCCAGGTTATCATACGCCTGCATGGGCCAGAGGCGCAGTGATGTATCAGATCTTTGTTTACTGGTTTTATAATGGGGATCCATCCAATGATGTGGCAACCGGAGAATACTCTTATATTGGGGATTTAAGTGTGCACGTAGATGACTGGGGAAAGGTTCCGGCGGTAATGGGCGTCCGGGAATTTTATGGCGGTGATCTTCAGGGTATTCTGGATAAGCTGGATTACCTGCAGGATCTTGGAATAGAGGTTATTTACCTGAATCCTATATCTGTCTCCCCAAGTAACCATAAGTATGATATTCAGGATTATGATTATATTGATCCTCATTATGGGAAAATTGTTGAAGATACCAATGAGGGGATCCTCCAGAACGGGGACAGGGATAATTCACATGCATGGAAATATATCCGCCGTGTAACAGACAAAAGAAATCTGGAAGCCAGCAACCAGTTGTTTGCACAGCTGACAGAGGAGATGTCACAAGCGTGGCATGAAGATCATCCTTGACGGAGTGTTTAATCACTGCGGTTCCTTTAATAAATGGATGGACAGAGAGCGGATCTATGAGAATCAGGAAGGCTATCCTAAGGGAGCATATATTTCGGCTGACAGTCCTTACCGCAATTTCTTCAGCTTTTATGATCAGAACCGCTGGCCTTACAATCCTTCTTACGATGGATGGTGGGCACATGATACACTTCCCAAGCTGAATTATGAAGGCTCCAGGGAATTATACGATTATGTACTTGAGATCGGCAAAAAATGGGTTTCACCTCCTTACAATGTAGATGGCTGGCGTCTGGATGTGGCTGCCGACCTGGGACACAGCAATGAGTTTAACCATCAATTCTGGAAGGATTTCCGCAAGGCAGTAAAAGAAGCCAATCCTGAAGCGATCATCCTGGCAGAGCATTATGGCAATCCTGAAAGCTGGCTTATGGGTGACGAGTGGGATACAGTTATGAACTATGATGCCTTTATGGAGCCTTTAACCTGGTTCCTGACAGGTATGGAAAAGCACAGTGATGAGTACAGGCAGGATCTGTATGGAAACAGTGATGCATTTATCGGGGCAATGAAGAATCATATGCGTTCCCTTCACATGTCTGCTTTTTATACTGCTATGAATGAGCTTTCCAACCATGATCATTCCCGGTTCCTTACAAGGACCAACCACAGGGTGGGCAGGATCTCTTATGCAGGAGCAGAAGCTGCATCTTCAGGGATCAATCCTGCGATCATGAGGGAAGCAGTGGCTGTACAGATGACATGGCCTGGAGCTCCTACTGTATATTATGGTGATGAGGCAGGAGTCTGTGGCTTTACAGATCCGGATAACCGACGTACTTATCCATGGGGAAAGGGAAGATCAGGGCTTGATTGATTTCCACAAGGTGATGATCCGGATCCATAACGAATACGGATTCCTTCGGGAAGGATCCCTGAAGTTCCTGTGGAATGATTATCAGGGATTAGGGCTATGGCCGTTTTTCGAATGATGAACAGATGATCGTGATCCTGAATAACCGGGATTATGACCGGGATGTGGAGATCAGAGGTGTGGCAGACAGGTATCAGCCGTCTGGAGGAAGCAACCCTTAAAAGAGTCCTGCTGTCCTACAGGGATGGGTTTACAACAGAGGAATACAGCTATACTGCAAATGCAGGTGTGATCCATGTGCCAATGCCGGCTTTCGGAGCCATGATCCTGTATCACAAATGCGAGGATACTGTGTCAGAGAAATAACCGGCGAGACAGCGATACAGTGCAATTATAATATTTTTTTGTAAAAATATAGACGAAAGCTGTAAAATCTGCTAAAATACATTTCAGACGGGTGCAAAGACTGTACCCAGAAAGATAGGAGGAATTTATCATGTTAGTAAGTGCTACAGAGATGCTTCAGAAAGCAAAGGCCGGCCATTATGCAGTCGGACAGTTCAATATCAACAATCTTGAGTGGACAAAGGCCATTCTTCTTACCGCGCAGGAGCTGAATTGCCCGGTTATCCTGGGAGTTTCCGAGGGTGCCGGTAAATATATGACAGGATTTAAGACCGTTGTGGGAATGGTGAACGGTATGATGGAGGAACTTAATATTACAGTTCCGGTTGCTCTTCATCTTGAGCCATCGGTGCTTCTAGACGGATGCCTGAAATGTGTAGAGGCAGGATTTTCATCCATTATGTTCAGACGGATCTCATTATCCAATCGAAGAGAACGTAGCAAAGACAAAAGAGCTTGTTAAGATCACAAGAGAGCATGGCATGTCCCTTGAGGCAGAGGTTGGTTCTATCAGGCGGCGAGGAAGACGGTGTTGTCGGTATGGGTGAGTGTGCAGATCCTAACGAGTGCAAGATGGTTGCAGATCTTGGTATTGATTTCCTGGCAGCAGGTATCGGTAACATCCATGGTAAATATCCTGCAAACTGGCAGGGCTTAAGCTTTGAGACTCTGGATGCTATCCAGAAGCTTACAGGCGACATGCCGTTAGTACTTCACGGTGGTACAGGTATTCCTACAGACATGATCAAGAAAGCTATCGATCTTGGCGTTTCTAAGATCAATGTTAATACAGAGTGCCAGCTTTCATTTGCAGCAGCTACACGTAAGTATATCGAGGAAGGCAAAGATCTGCAGGGTAAAGGATTTGACCCAAGAAAGCTTCTTGCTCCTGGATTTGAAGCAATTAAAGCAACAGTTAAAGAAAAAATGGAAATCTTCGGTTCCGTTGGAAAAGCCTGAGAATCCATGAAATGTACAAGGGGATGCTGCAATGCAGTGTCCCCTTATATATTGCCATACGAGGAGAGAGAATCATTATGAATAAGAAAAATCTGAAAATGGGACCGGTAGGACCTGAATACATGGAACAGTACAATGCACTGCTTCGTTATGTATTTCAGGTTACAGACCAGGAACTGAATTCTGTAGGATGGAAAGAAAAGGAGATCATCAGGGCAAAATTCCCTACTATGAAACGGGCCGATGTGATTGGCTGGTTTGATGATGGCACATTGGTTTCTCAGGTGGCCGTTTACCCGATGAAGGTTCAGATTTTTGGAAAGACCTTTTCCATGGGCGGGCTGACAGGAGTGGGCACTTATCCGGAATACACCAATATGGGGCTGATGCACAGACTTCTGGAGCAGGCCCTGGAAAATGTGCGTAAAAAGAAACAGTATATCTGTTATCTTTATCCTTATTCCATTCCCTATTACAGACGGAAAGGCTGGGAGTTGATCTCTGATAAGATTTCCTATGAGATCAAGGATTACCAGCTGCCCAAGAAGAAATGGGTATCAGGTGATGTACGTAGGGTTGATACTGACAGCAAAGAACTGAAGGTTACATATGACCGATATGCAGCCCATACCCATGGAGCCATTATCCGTGATTCCCTTGCCTGGAATGAATACTGGCTTTGGGATCGGGATGATATTATGGCTGCGATCTATTACAATGCGCAGGATGAGCCGGATGGATATGTGATCTACTGGATTGAGAATGAGGTTTTTCATATCAAAGATATGATCTTTAACAATGAAGAAGCCAGAACCGGCCTTTGGAATTTTGTATCGGCTCATTTTTCTATGATCAACCAGGTGGAAGGAGATACCTACACAGATGAACCGCTGGCCTTTCTTCTGGAGGATGCGGAGATCAAAGAAGTGATTTCCCCCTATTATATGGGAAGGATCGTGGATTTTGCAGCTTTTGTGGCAGAGTATCCTTTTAAACCGGACATTACTGAAAGAGAATGGCGATTTACCTTGACAGACCCTGTAATGGAGTGCAATCAGGGCTCTTTCCTGCTTAAGATATCCAGAGAAGGCAAAGGCTGGGCAGAGCGGATCAATCAGCCCTGCCAGGATCAGATCAGTATCCAGACAATGACCACCATGCTGATGGGTTATAAGCGTCCGGATTATCTGGCCCGGATCGGACGGCTGAAGGCTGGCGAAGATATTATTGACATGCTGGAAGATGCCATTGAACAGCAGACTCCTTATATATCCGATTATTTTTGATATATTATCTTGTATGTATTTGACAAAAATTACATAAACATGTAAAAAAAAAATCATACGTTGTTTGTAAAAAATGAAAAAAGAACATATTTCTTGAAATTTTAATATAGTGCATTTTGGTTAAAAGCTATAAAATATAATCAACGTGAACAGGGGTGGTTGAACATCCCGGTTTCAGCGTATAAGACGCAGCGGATCCATTAAAGATCCGACCAAAAATGATTCTCATGAAAAGGAGAGACAAAAAATGAAGATGAGAAAATCAATGGCAATGGGACTTGCAGCAGTTATGGCAGCATCCATGATTCCGGCTGTACCGGCAATGGCAGACGATGCTACAGGAAAGGTATATTATCTGAACTTTAAACCAGAAGCTGATGAAGCTTGGCAGAACCTTGCAAAAGCTTACACAGAGGAGACTGGTGTAGATGTACAGGTTGTTACAGCTGCTTCCGGACAGTATGAGACAACTCTTCAGTCTGAGATGGCTAAGAGCGATGCTCCTACTCTGTTCCAGGTAAATGGACCGGTTGGACTGAAAAGCTGGAAAGATTACTGCTTAGATCTGAAAGATTCCGATATCTATTCACAGCTTACATCTGATGTTTACACTGTTAAAGACGGTGACGCTGTTGATGGTATTGCATACGTTATCGAGACTTATGGTCTGATCGTAAACAAAACTCTTCTTGAGAAAGCTGGATACACACTGGACGACATCAAGAGCTTTGATGATCTGAAGAAGGTTGCTGACGATATCCAGGCAAGAAAAGATGAGCTTGGTATCAAAGGTGCATTCACATGTGCAGGTATGGACGGATCCTCCGACTGGAGATTCAAAACACATCTTGCAAACCTTCCGCTCTACTATGAGTACAAAGATAAAGGCGTAGATGATGCAGATACAATCGAAGGTACATATCTTGACAACTACAAGAATGTATTTGATCTGTACATCACAGATTCCACATGTGACGGTGCTGATCTTTCCGCTAAGACAGCTGATGATTCCCGTAACGAGTTCATCAACAGCGAAGCAGTATTCTATCAGAATGGTACATGGGAGTATGCAGAGCTGTCCAAAACATTCAGCGATGACGAGCTGGCTATGATCCCAATCTACTTTGGTGTAGATGATGAGAACGAAGGTCTTGCAACAGGTACAGAGAACTACTGGTGTGTAAACAAAGAAGCATCTGAGGAAGACATTCAGGCTACACTTGATTTCATGAACTGGTGTGTAACTTCTGAGACAGGTACAAAGGCTATGAATGAGGATATGGGCTTCACAATTCCTTTCAAAACAGCTGAGGAATCTACAAACGTATTTGTTAAAACAGGATCAGGAATACACAGAAGCTGGTCTGACACCTGTATCATGGAACTTCACAACAATGCCTTCTGAAGAGTGGGAAGCAACGGCGTTGGTACAGCTCCTTACTTCTGAATGCAGGCCCTGGCGGTTCCTGGGATGATGTTGTATCTGCATTCGTTGACGGATGGGCAACAGAGAAAGCTCTGACTGAGTAATTGGTGTAAAATATATCCAAAACCTTTCAAGGATTTGGATGTTGGAGTAAAGAGAAGGGGGAGGCAGTAAGTATGGCCTCCCCTTTCCACATGAAAGACGTAGTCTTACGAAAAGAGGGCCTGGAGTGCGAAGAAACCGGAGGCACACAGGAATAAAATGAAGTAGGAGGAGCAGAGATGGTAGGAAAATCTCTTAAAAAGTGGTGGCCTGTCTTTGTGTTACCAACACTTGCAGCGTTTATCATTGGTTTTTTATGGCCTTTCATCTGGGGTATTTATCTTTCATTTTGTAAATTTACTACAGTTAAAGATGTGACTTTCGTTGGCCTTGCCAACTATCAGAAGATTTTGATCGGCGGAGACTTCAGTCATGCATTCTGGCTGACAGTTGTTTTTGCATTTGTTTCAAGTATTCTTATCAATGTACTTGCTTTTTCCGTTGCACTTGCACTGACAAAAGGCTACAAAGGAACCAATGTATTCCGTACTGTATTCTTTATGCCGAACCTGATCGGTGGTATTGTGCTTGGTTATATCTGGCAGACTTTGATCAACGGTCTTCTGTCCATGTGGGGACAGCCGCTGCTGAAGTTATCAGCCAGAAACGGATTTATTGGAATGATCATACTGCTTTTATGGCAGCAGATCGGATACATGATGATCATTTATGTTGCAGGTCTTAACAACGTATCTCCGGACCTGATCGAAGCAGCTAAGATCGATGGAGCTACTTCCAGCCAGATCTTGTTTAAGATCAAGATTCCGATGATCATGCCGTCTGTAACTATTTGTACATTCCTTACTCTTACAAACGGATTCAAGATGTTCGACCAGAACTTGTCCCTGACAGGCGGTGATCCGGGCAAGCAGTCCCAGTTGCTGGCATTGAACATTTACGATACATTCTATGGACGAAGCGGCCCTCAGTGGAAGGGCATCGGCCAGGCCAAAGCAGTTGTATTCTTTGTGCTTGTAGTTGTGATCGCTTTGGTACAGCTTCGTGCAACATCATCTAAGGAGGTGCAGGCATAATGGCAGAGAATAAAGTTATTGCAGATAAACCAAAGAAAAAAAGTATTGTGCCTACAATTATCCTTTCCATTGTCTCTGTTGCCTGGATCTATCCCATCGTAATGATCCTGTTCAACGCTTTGAAGATTGAATCAGCGATCACTACATCTGGAGTATTTAAGCTTCCTACAGAAGAGACCTGGAATGGTATTAAGAACTTTGTTGCCAGTGTTACACAGATGGATTTCCTTGCATCTTTCTGGTACAGCCTTGTGATCTCAGTGATGTCTGTCGCACTGATCCTTCTGTGCTGCTCCATGTGTGCATGGTACATTGTCCGTGTAAACGGTGCACTTTCTAAGATTTTGTATTACCTTTGTGTATTCAGTATGGTTGTACCTTTCCAGATGGTTATGTTTACCCTGGCAAAGACAGCGGATACACTTCGTCTGAACAACCCATATTCCATCTGCATCATCTATCTTGGATTTGGTGCTGGTTTGGCAGTATTTATGTTTACCGGCTTCGTAAAAGGAAGTCCTTTGGAGATTGAGGAGGCAGCTATGATCGACGGCTGCAGCCCGCTTCAGGTTTTCTTCAAGATCCTGGTCCCGATCCTGAAACCGACCATTATTTCCACTGCAATCCTTGAAATGATGTGGGTATGGAACGATTATCTTCTGCCTACATTGGTGCTGGATATTAAGAAGTACCGTACCATCCCGATGGCAATCCAGTATTTCCGTGGAAGCTACGGACATGTACAGATGGGACCGATGATGGCAAGTATTATGATCGACATTATTCCTATCATTGTAATGTATCTGGTTTGCCAGAAATATATCATTGAAGGTGTAGTTGCAGGAGCAGTAAAAGGCTGATCTATTAGCAGCCCGTCCTGTAGAATTATAAAAACTGGTATTATTCAATCAAATTTAATCTTTTCAAGATGTTCATTGAATGATAAAATAGAGATAGTTCCATGCATTTATGCGGGGAACTATCTTTATTTGACTAACAGGAAGTTTTGTAACTGTAAAGATATTGAACAGTTATAAGTTTTTATGATCATAGACGGGGTGCTGAATGTACAGGATTTTAATTGTAGATGACGAAAGGATTGAGAGAGAAGGTATCAAATATCTGATTGGAAGAGAAAAGGGAGACTATGAAATATGCGAAGCGTCCAATGGAAAACAGGCTTTGGATATACTGCATAGCAAGAAGGTGGATCTTCTGATGACAGATGTACGTATGCCTCATATGGATGGGCTGGAGTTAAGCCGTAAGGCAAGAGAGGAATATAATGATCTTCAGATCGTGATATTCAGCGGATACAGCGACTTTTCTTTTGCACAGGAAGCCATCCAATATGGAGTGCTGGATTATGTATTAAAGCCTGTGGATCCGGAAAAATTTCACCAGGTGATTACCAAAGCCCAGGCGGAGATGTCACGCAGGCATCAGCAGAATGCGCAGGAGCAAAAAGCAAAGAACTATCTTCAGCAGTATTTCCTTTTAAGTTATCTGTATTCCGGAAAGGAAGAGATTCTGGAGCAGGCTGGAGAGATTGTAGATCTGAATAACTGGGAGCAGTGGCATTGCGGGATTCTTTTGGAAACGGATCAGGATTATTTTGACACTGCAGATGATTTTGCAGCAGAAGGACTTCAAAGTGAAGTGGGAAGAAAGTTCTTTTATCTGAATCTGAATGCAAGGCAGTCTTTGTTTTTGTTCAGAGACAAATATTGTGAGTACCGCCTGGTTGCGGAGCAGATTTATCAGATCTTAAAGCAAAGAACCTCTCTTCAGTTCCATTTGGCAGTGAGCCACAAGTTTGATGGCTGCCGAAATCTTCCAGGGGTATTGGAGCAGCTGGAACAGCTGATGGAAGAGAAGTTCTATCATCCGGATATTCATATTTTTACCTTTGAAGAAGATGAAGAGAAAATGTGCAATGCACAAAGTCAGGATTCTCAGTTGATGCAGAAGATTTCAGAAGATGTGAGCCGTAAGGACATTGAAGCCTTATGGAGACATTTTGGATGCCTTACTGAGAAGTACCAGAAAAACACTCAGTTTTCAGCTATGTATGTGAAGTTTGTGTTTTCCAATGTGATTCAGGAGTTGTTTCAGGAGGATCAGTTTTCCACAGAAAGAAGGCTGGATCAGGAGGTGGATCGCCTGTACCGGTGCAACAATATTGAGCAGATCCTTAAGATCACCAGGGAGAATATTCAGGAATATGAGAAATTTCTGAAAAACTCCATGGCAGGCTCCAGAGATGAGGTGGGTGCTGTTAAGAATTATATTCATCAGCATTATGCAGAGGATCTCAGTCTGGAAACACTGGCTGAGAAAGTATATCTTTCCTCCGGGTATCTTAGCTTTATTTTCAAAAAAGAAACAGGTATGAATCTGAATCGGTATATCCGTGTGGTGCGAATGGAAAAGGCAAAGGAG
>NZ_JAYFUY010000002.1:0-8795 GCF_059933065.1 Blautia sp. HA3515
GAACCTTACAGAAATGTAAGGTTTTTTCATATAATGTAACCTGTTTCGATGGCAGAAGCCGTAAAAAATCCTTATACTTACGGTATCAATTAAAAGAAAGGAGCCCCATTTATGGCTTTGCTTGAAGTTACAAATATCAAAAAAATATACAGTACACGTTTCGGGGGAAACAAGGTACAGGCGCTTTCAAATGTTACATTTTCTGTAGAGGAAGGTGAGTTTGTTGCGATTATGGGGGAATCTGGTTCCGGTAAGACAACCTTGCTGAATATTCTTGCGTCTCTGGATCGTCCGACATCCGGAGAAGTTCTTCTGGAAGGAAAAAATATCATATACCTTACAGAAAAAGAAATATCCGCGTTCCGAAGGAAAAATCTTGGATTTGTTTTTCAGGATTTTAATCTGCTGGATACCTTCAGCCTGAGAGATAATATTTATCTTCCACTTGTTCTTACAGGAGAAGATTATCGTGAGATGGAACAGAAAATCCGCCCGATTGCGCAGGCTCTTAAGATCACAGAAATTCTGGATAAATTTCCATATGAAGTTTCAGGTGGTCAGAAACAACGTGCTGCTGTTGCAAGGGCGTTGATCACGAATCCCAAACTGATTCTTGCGGATGAACCGACGGGCGCACTTGATTCAAAGGCGGCGTCAGCACTTCTTTCCGTATTTGGCGAAATCAATGCAGAGGGACAGACAATCCTCATGGTCACACACAGTGCACAGGCAGCTAGCCATGCGTCCAGAGTTCTTTTCATCAAAGACGGAGAAGTTTTTCATCAGATATACAAAGGCAGTAAATCGCGTCAGGAAATGTATCAGATGATCGCAGATACGCTTACGATACTTACGACAGGTGGTGAGCAGCATGCATAAGGGAATTTTTTCCAGACTTGCAAAACAGAATATCCGAAACAACAAAAGCACATATATTCCATACATGATCACCTGTATTTTTTGTATTGCAATGATTTATATGATGGAATTTCTGCGTGACTGCCCGACGCTGGATCAGGCAGTGCGTCAGGCGGATGAAGTGCGTATGATCGTGTTTACAGGAGAGATAGTCGTAGAGATTTTCTGTATTATTTTTCTGATCTACAGTAACAGTTTTTTGATGAAGAGAAGGCAGAAAGAGATAGGTCTTTATAATATTCTTGGACTGGAAAGAAATCACATTGGAATCGTAATGTTTCTTGAAACGATCATTACCTCAATAGGTTCACTTGCCGGTGGTATTGCAGCCGGGATTATTGGAAGTAAGCTGGCACTTCTTTTGCTGTTAAAGCTGCTTCATATCCCTTCAGTGCTTGGATTTTATATTTCAGTAAAGGGGATTTTTACCTGTCTGTTCATGTTTGGTATCGTATTTTTGATGATTCTGTTTCTGAACCTTGCGAAAATTCATTTAAGCCGTCCGGTAGAATTACTTCGCGGTAATAATACCGGAGAAAAAGAACCGGCAGCAAAATGGCTCATGGCATTGATTGGTTTTATCTGCCTTGGTGCAGGTTATTACCTTGCGGTTACGACTGAATCTCCAATCAAGGCAATTACGATATTTCTTCTGGCTGTTATTCTTGTTATGGCAGGGACTTATCTGCTTTTTACCGCAGGAAGTATTGTGATTCTGAAGTTTCTCCGACGCAGAAAGAGTTTTTATTACAGGACAGGAAATTTTATCAGCATATCGGGAATGCTTTATCGAATGAAGCAGAACGCAATCGGTCTGGCAAGTATCTGTATACTAAGCACAGGTGTTCTGCTTATGATTTCCATGACAGTTTCCATTTATTTCGGAATGAATGATATTATGCTGAATCGCTATCCGTATGATGTTGATATGTCTGTTACCAGCATAAGCGAAGAAGAATGTCAGACCGCAATAGAGGCTTTTGAAAAAGATATTGCGGATAATAAAGTTCCGGTAGAAAAGTCTGTGGAGGAAATCTATCTGGTTATCGTATGCAGCAAAAATGGTGATCAGATTCTGATAAAACCAGCAAATACTATTCGAAATTCTGATTCGGTACTGGTACTTTCTCTTTTGAATCAGGCAGAATATGAAAGACTTACAGGAATTTCTGCAAATCTCAATGATGGTGAAATTTTTGCATGGTATCCTTCAGCTGTGCAGAAAGATTCAGTTACTGTTGATGAGACAGAATTTACAGTGAAAAAATGGCTGGATAAGAATCCTCTGACCTGTGGCGAAGATGCAGTCAGTGATAATGCGGTATTGGTTGTTACAGATGAAGATTTTAAGAAATTTGATGAGATGCGTACAGAAATGTATAAAGGAGTTTCTTCTGCTCCTGCGGGAGAGAACCTGACACTTCATCTTGGTCTGGATATTACTGGTTCGGAGACAGATAAGATTGATTTTGGAACCCCGGTAATGGAGGCTGTTAAAGACTTGAAGAAAAACGGAGGCTTGTCAGAAAACTCATGGATAACTTCCGGAATCCGCCAGCAGGAATATGAGTCCTATTATGCGGATAATGGTTCTCTCTTGTTTATCGGAATCTTTCTCGGTTCTCTTTTCCTTATGGGAACAGCTATGATTATTTATTATAAACAGATTTCCGAAGGATATGAAGATCAGAAGCGATTTGAGATCATGCAGAAGGTTGGCTTAAGCCGCCGGGAGGTCAGAAGTTCTGTCCGCAGACAGATTCTGATGGTATTTTTCCTCCCGCTGTTAATGGCAATGCTTCATATTACCATGGCATTTCCAATGATTCGAAGAATGCTCCTGCTCTTTGGAATGACGAATACGAAGCTGTTTATTGGATGTACTGCGGGAACAGTGCTGATCTTTGCCATTGTGTATGGATTGATTTATCTTATGACGGCGCGTTCTTACTATCATATTGTAGAGAGAAAATAACTATTCAGCAGTCTGTTGACTGCGAGGTAAACAGTTACAATGAAAATAATATCAGGGTCAGAAGATTTTTAAACCATTCGTGTTTATACGATGAGATTTTGGAAATTTCTGACCCTGATATGGTTGTAAGAATTTTGCAATTAATAAATAGAAATTTTTCAGCCAAAACGAATGAGAGTATTAATGCATGTCATCTAACAGCCTGTTTTTTGCAGCCAGAGCATAAATCCGACACAGAGAATCAACTGCAATATAGAGGACATCGGTGTTGCCAGACCGATATGGAACAGAGAGGTATTCGGCTGGATACTCATAATATAAGATACCGGCACTCTGACGCAGAATGCACCGAGAATTCCCTGTATCATAACAAATCTTGTTCTGCCAATTCCATTATAGAATCCGGTGTAGCAGAAGAAGATAGCAGTGAACAGACAGTCAATTGCATAGGCTTTCAGGTAATCTGCGGCAACTGCGATTACTTCCGGGGCGGAGGAGAAAATACCCGCCAGAATATCTCCATGGAAGAAGGTAATTACGAACATTACAACACCGACGCTAAAGGAAACTGCGATGCCATAGTGTAATGCTTTTCTTGCTCTGGTAAGGCGTCCGGCACCATAATTTTGTGCTACGAAAGCAGACATGGACTGCATAAAAGCGGATGATATCAGCATAATAAAAGCACAGACTTTTTCCGCAACACCAACACCGGCAGAAGCGATCACGCCCATACCATTTACGATTGCCAGGATGATCAGGAAAGAAATACTTACGAGAAGATCCTGCAGGGCAATCGGCGCGCCGAAAGCGGTCATCTTACGCAGGTAAGTTTTGTGAATCCGGATATTTTCTTTTTTTATTGTAAATGGCAGATCTTTTTTACTGATAAGAATAAAAGATACGATTACACTGACGATCTGTGCAAATACAGTAGCAATAGCGGCACCAGCTGTACCCATACCGAAAACGGCGCATAAAAGCAAGTCTCCGGCAACATTGAATACACATGCGATGGCAACGGTGATCAATGGTGTCCGGGAGTCTCCAAGTCCGCGGAAAATACAGCCAATCAGGTTATAAGCGACAATGACTAGCATACCGCTGCCACAGATCCGGATATAATTAACGGTCTTTTGAAAAGCTTCTCCAGGTGCGTTCATCAGAACTGTTTTGAGCCTGAAAAAGCTGGGCGAAGAGCTTTGCCGGAATAGACCCGGGGCGATCAACCAGCAATTCCGGCAAAGTCGCAGAATGGCTGTTCCTACGGTGCGACCGCCTTCTTCTTTCTTACCGCTTCCAATCTGCTGGCCAAGCAAAATCGTCGTTCCCATTGCAAAGCTACTGATCAGATTTGTCAATGTGATCATAATCTGTGAACCGGTAGATACCGCAGATACATCAGCAGAAGATGCAAACTTACCAACAATAAGCAAATCTACTGCACCGTACATAGCCTGTAGAAACAGTGCCAGCAATACCAGGAACTGCAAACAGAAGTAAGGGCTGCATGATTTTTCCTTCGGTAAATGATGTGTCTTTTTCCATGTGCTGTGATTCCTCCTTGTGTAATTGATTTTATTGAAAATTCAGTCGAATCCAGGCAGATGGCACCGAAGAAAGCTGAATAAGAAAGCGGACATTTCAGTCTTCCCTCTTATCCAGCTATTGTTTCTGATGGAACAAATCACCCTCCGATGAACGAAACGATTATATACTACATATTTTCGAGATGTCAATTATGATTTTTATAGGATCATCTGAAATAGCATAAAGCATAAATAGCATAACCATAACCGGCATTGTAATGATAGACAACAAAGTGGTCGTGACCTTGATCGTACTGGCAGGCCCAATCATAGTTCCAACGGAAGTAAGTGTATTTCCAATGATCTCCGGCAGGCGGATGTCTGTTTCCTGGAATTGCTATAGTTGAAAATCTGCCAACGGTCGGAAGACATTAGTATAGAACTTCTATAAGACGATTGCAGGGTTTCCGGACCACTTCTGTCTGGAAATGCAGAGGTGATATCTTACTGCGTTGTGAAGAACTCAGCTGATCAGGAGATTAAAACTTTTCATATCTGGGTCAAAGTAATAGTAGTTTTGGGTTTGCTTCCCGTCTCATATTCCTCTGGTGAACCAGTCAGTATTCTGATCCGTTTTGCTAAGTTTCGCTAAGCTTGATTTGATAGGCTGGCTATAGTGGTAATAATGTGACTATTTGTTGCTGGATAAATGTGACAATGACTTGACATCCTCGGGTAGATTATGCCTTTCAGAGCATACCGAAATGAAGATGATAGATGTTGTAATAAATGAAAAAATATGCTACGATACATACACAATGTGTAAAAGAAAAAAGGGGGAGAAAATGGAAATAAAAGATAAAATAAAAGAATTACGAGAAAGTACCGGAATGAACAGAAAGGAATTTTGTGAATATTTTGAAATCCCATACAGAACAGTAACAGAGTGGGAACGAGGAACCAGAAAGATGCCAGATTATGTGTTACGCTTATTAGCATATAAAGCAAAGATGGAACAACTCATCATAAAGGAAGATATGAATGAAGAATAAAATAATTGAAGTGCAAAATGTGCAGATTTCTATTTCGAAACAGGAGTTAGATGATTATATTTGTATTACAGATATTGCTAAGGCTAAATCAGATTCTGTCAGGGCAGCAGATGTGGTAAGAAATTGGTTAAGAAATCGTGGTACTTTGGAATATTTGTCTGTATGGGAACAGATATATAATCCCAATTTTAAAGTGTTCGAATCTGAACACTTTAAAAAGCAAGCAGGGTTATTGACTTTTACACCTAGTGTTTCGGAATGGGTAAATGAAACAAATGCCATTGGATTATATGTAAAGCGTGGAAAATATGGTGGCACATATGCACACAAAGATATTGCATTTGAATTTGCATCTGCAATCAGTCCGGTATTTAAACTATATCTGATAAAAGAATTTCAACGGTTAAAGGAAGAAGAAAACAATTCTGAACAAAAGGAATGGGATGCAAAACGTTTTTTAAGTAAAAATAATTATCTGATCCAGACGGATGCTGTAAAAAGATACTTGCTTCCTCAAATGAATTACAGAGAAAACCTTCAATGGCTGGCATATGCGGAAGAAGCAGACATATTGAATGTAGCATTATTTGGATTTACGGCGAAAGCATGGAGAGAGGCAAATCCTGAACTTGCGAAGAAAAACAATGTCAGAGATTTTGCAACAATTAATGAATTAATAGTTCTATCCAATCTGGAATCACATAATGCACAGATGCTGCGTGAAGGAAAAGAAAAAGGAGAAAGATTCAAAATATTACAAGAGATTGCTGAATATCAGCTGAATGTCTTGAATGCAGCTGAAGAGATCAAAATGATAGAGAGTGATAGAGCACTGCCAGAGGTATGAACCGGGTGAGCATTTTTCATATGTCAGTGCATTTTATAAAAGTTGAATTGCCATTATCGTTGCCAAAAGACAATAGTATATCATTGCCAATGGCGATGATAATGGCAATGATCATAATTCAGTTGTCGCAAATTTTGCGACAATTGTTTCTGATGGAAAAGTATATCAGGTAGAACATTATAATCTTGATATGATCATATCAGTGGGATATCGGGTAAAATCTCGCAGAGAGTGTAGAATTCCGAAGATGGGCAAATGATATTTAAAAACAATATATTCTTAATGGCTACGCAATAAATGAAAAACGTTTAATTGCCTTGGAGAAAACGGTAGATATCCAGACTAAAATGTTAGCGTGTACATTGGAAGTTGAAGAAGAGGATATATTGAAGGCAGTAAGTCTATACACAGAGGCACTGACGTTGTTGGATCAATATGACCATCAAACGATTGAAAAACCAGAAGGAAATCAAACAATATACAGAATTACATATGATGAATGTTGCACCATGGTAAATGCTATGGAGGACACGTTTCATTCAGAGGTTTTCGGTGTGGAAAAAGAGAAAGAATAAGTGACGGTGCATTGGTGGCAATAACATTGATGATTGCTGAATCAGATCCTGTAGAAAAAGATATCATGGTTAATTTGGTTATAAATTTATTAACATTATAAATTCGGGAGATATTAGTAAAGAGGGATACAATGAATATCGAAGCATACAATCTGGATTCGCTGCGCAGGTTAGTACGAAAATTAGAAAAAAATAAAAATTTAACAATTAAATGATGCGAATATTTCATATACTTCCGAGGATGTTTTTACGGAACTTATTGAAAGGAAAAAGATATCACTGTGACCTGTCGGCTTCTTATAATATCGGGGCGAGATATTTTATCCGAGAACTTTTAAAACCCCTTCCGGCAACGGAAAGGTCTTTACTGGAGGCAAAAGTCCCTTCTGTAAAGCATAGAACCTTATGTGTTTATGCTGACTTAAGAAAACCTCATCTGCAAATGGAGATCTTAAAAGCAGTATAAACACAGGCAGATATACAGCGGATTACCTGTAATGTGGGAGCCTGCCGTATCCGGCATGGAAAAAGCACATAACTGTGCAGACCTAAGTTACAGGCGTATCCGCCGATATTCAGTCTGACGCCTAAAGCGTCTGGAGGCACGTGACTTTAGACATGTGAGGTTCGCTACTATCAATTCATTGTATATAAAAGAGCAGATGCAATTGTATCAGGACAGCACAGAAGCCACTATGGCGAGGTTGCAGGACTTTTGGCAATTGTAGGAGAAATAAAAGAAAATATAGGAATTTGACATCCTCGGGGGCACTCTGCGTAACGCAGAGTCTTCCTCAGGAGCGCATTGCACCGTCAACTGACAGGATTTCCCCTGTGACGTAGCTGGCCATATCACTTGCCAGGAACAGAAATGCATTGGCGATATCTTCAGCTTCACCCATTCTGCGCAAAGGAATCCGGTTGATCAGCGGCTGGATCATTTCTTTTGGGAGCGCTGCTACCATATCGGTTCTGGTGATTCCAGGAGCTACAGCATTACACGGATATGGAAAGGCCCCAATTCCCTGGCAAGAGACCAGGTAAGACCATTCACTGCATATTTGCTGGTTGGGTAGGCAACCCCGCTGGGCTGTCCACAGATACTTACCATGGAGCTGGTATTCAAAATACAGCCGCCGCCCTGCTGTTTCATGATCTCTACCACCGGAAGGATCCCGTTCATTACAGCATTTACATTCAGATTCATGATTTTGGAAAAATGCTCAGCAGTATATTTCTCAATAGATACACTGTCAGAAATGCCAGCATTGTTTACCAGAATGTCAATTCTGCCATATTTATTTTTGATTTTGGATATTTCAGCTGTCATGGCATCTGCATCCGTTAGGGTTGGCCATGCACCGGAAACTTCCCAGTTCTCATTTTTTTCTTTTAAGGAAGCAATCGCTTTTGTTACCGTTTTCTGCCGGGAGCCGAATAATACTACAGTTGCTCCATTTTGTAAAAATTTTTCTACCACAGCATAGCCAATTCCGCGAGTTCCACCTGTGACAATTGCAACTTTATTTTTCAACATAATTTATCACCTCATCTTAGATTTTTCTTGATTTTATTATAGTGGGTGCAGTTGGTGGACAGTCAATGTTAAATTATTCACAAAAAGCTTCATCGCAATTCCCTTTGACGGAATTGATTTCTGGTGAATTTTACAAATTTTATAGATTTCCTTTGGTACACAAGGTATAATAAATAAAAAAAGCGTACACTAGGTGAACACTTTTGAGGAGATCAGGATGAGAATACAGGAAGTGATTCAAAAAACAGGTTTATCACGGCGGACCATTTATTATTATATTGATCAGAATATGATCACTCCCCGTGTCAATCCCACAAACGGATATCATGATTTTTCGGAAAAAGATATACAGAAGCTTTTTC
>NZ_JAYFUY010000003.1:0-2357 GCF_059933065.1 Blautia sp. HA3515
CTTTTGTGATCACCTGGCAAGGTCCGTTAGGATCCAGCTCGTTGGTAGCCTTAGCATCCAGCCATGAAACTGCACCGCAAAGTCCCAGTCTCTCAGGTGTGACTACGCACACGTGGGACGGAGAAAATGCCTGACACAGGATACAGCTGTAATACACATCTACGGACTCATCTGTAAGAGTCTCCAGACGGGCATCACGTTTGTCAAAGGTAGGGATACCTACTTCATGACGCATCCTGGTACATTCAGCCGGATCTGTAAAGATCGTTACCTGACATTTGTCTACAACTGCTTCAAATTCATTCTTCACCTGGGTATACAGCACTTCTCCGAAATGTTTCGCACGAAAGCCTGCTTCATAATGCCTCATTGCTGATACGGATACGGTGCATATCCCTCTGGCCTGTATGGTATACACCCTCGATGCAGTTGATGTAGTTGTGGAATTTACGCTCGATAACCGGCTCAAAGTCCGGCTGCATCGTTCTTTCCTGCCAACTTTACCAGCGTAGGCAATGACTGTGTCTTGCTGCCAGGTTCCAAGGTCATCGACTTCCGGGCCTACGACCGTGATCTTGTGGTCCTCAACCTCGTGCATGAGCCACTGGTCTGTACAAGCTCTGCACAGTCTACGCGGGAACCGTCAAACTCAACACGCATGTCTTTACGACGGATGATCTCGCCCTCGAATGCAGATGCGAATGCAACCGGGATATCAACTATTTGTGATCTTGATCTTAATGTCTCGGGCTTCCAAGGGAAGTAGCTTATTGAAATCTGCTAACATCGGGGCCTGAACGATCAGCGCTCCTCGGTACTTCGGACGATGTTCTCTGTCTCGTTTGTGATAACAGGGAAGCCAAGTGCGATCGCACCAGCGCCACATGCAGCCAGTACAACGTCATCTAGCGGTCCGAAGGCATTTACAAATGCAGGTACACGCTCTCATGCAGTATTACAGAAATCAGTGATGCTGCATCCCCTGGTGTTACATTACCAAAGATCAGGGCTGCACGAAGTGCAACAGATACTACATGGATCACAGAGGTAACGTCCTTACCAAGAGGAACGATACGGAGATTATATCACCAGTCTTAATGCCCCAGCTTCCTGTGCCTGGTCAATGATACCGCCCACCAGTGTTACAAGGATACCCTGTGACTGATAGCTCTTTGACAAGAGCAACACCCTCTTCTACAGAAGGAGCTGTGCCAAGGATAACTGCAACGCCAGGGATATCTCCTGTTACAAGGGGAACACCCAGTTCACGGATCACTGCATCAGCAAGATGACCATAGCATGGCTCTTCGTATGGCGTTGCACCGTCAATATATTTCAGGACTTCGATGAACTCAGCGCAAAGTGCGGTAGCAACACCGGACATCAGATGCATCGTTCAGGTCTCTTCCCTCGTGTCATCAGGGTTTTTACTACACCAAGAGCTTCTCTTAAGCTCTCCCAAGTGTTGTGACCTTTGCACCGGTTACTGCATAGTAGCATGGCAGGCTGTATGCTGTATGTCAGGAAAGCCTACTGCCTTGTCTGCGCCATGCTGAGCAATTGTACGGCATCGTTCGCAGCCTTCTGTGTAAGGCCGTATACAGCGTCATTTCCGCTGAATACTCTATCAAATAATGTCACTGTCATACCTCCTATTATTTACAGACTGAATCATTATTTACAGGAAACCCTCCTGATCGCTCATCTGTTATCAGATGAGTTCCATCTATGTTATTCTTGATCTTTCTGATCTCATCCGTCACAGACTGGCTGAAATCATAGGGGGATTTCCCCTGGCGGTCTGCGTCCATTACCTCGGTGTTGTAATGGATCATACCAAGGAGATCTTCTGCCGGGATCCTGGAGCGGATAAACTCCTCTATCCTCAGAGTTTCTCGACTTTGTCAGCCACCGTCACTTTCACCTGGGATACACCCGAGGTCTTTTGCAAGACGCTTAACATTCTTGTAGGTCTGTACGCTTCTTGCACCCGGCTCGATCACCACGATAAACTCGTCCGTTGCTTTCTGTGGTACCCCGGCCCAGATGCTCCAGGCCGGCTTCCATATCCATGATCACCACATCATCCCTGTGAACCACAAGATTGCTGATGATCCTTTTCAGCATTACATGCTCAGGGCAGACACATCCGCCGCCCCCTGTCTCCACAGTACCAAGGACAAGCAGTTTTACTCCGTTACAGGTCTTACCGGAGGTATCCGGAATATCATCCACTTTAGGATTCAGTGTATAGAACTGATTCCGGCGGTTTGCTCCTGTACGTTCCTCCACAAGCGTCAGCGCAATCTTTGATATCGGTACAATGGAATCCAATGTATCCTCATCAAATCCAGGGT
>NZ_JAYFUY010000004.1:0-2406 GCF_059933065.1 Blautia sp. HA3515
GGCGGTTACAGAGTATATCTGCACCGGTAATCTGGATGGCTTTGACAGAAAAACACCTGGGAAGATCACAGGTATGAACCTGAAATTCCAGCATATGGCACAGCTTTATGAAGAACTGTGCGTACAGGTAAAAAGTGGAAAAAAAATAAAGGATGATCTGTGGAAATTCGCAGTTTCCATTATGCGGATCACAGATCACAGCCTGATCATGGGAGGTGAACTGTTCATTGGATTCGGAAAAGAAGAAGGTGCTTGTGGGAGCAGCGCTTTTTAACTGGAGCGAAACACAGAGGATGATCACCATTGCAGATGGGCTTTGGAAAAATGGCTGGCAGGTATATTTTGCAGGAAACGGGCCTTACGAAAGGCTGATCGCAGATAAACCCTATAAGCGGGTATATCTGCAGTGCGATACCTGGTGGTATGACCAGAAGCATATTGACCGGATGATGGATATGGGACGGTACGGCGGACGTATCGGTTCGACGAAGGAGCTGGAACAGGTAGTGAATGAAGAAGTGGCGCTGATCCTGGAAATCCGGCCGGATCTGATGCTTACAGGCTATCGGATGACCTTCACCGCTTCTGCAAGGATCTGTCAGGTACCCCTGGTGTGGTGCATGTCGGCAGTTATGTCACAGCCCTTTATCACAGCTTTGTATCAGGAAACAAAAAAGCGGCTGAGTAACCGGTCTGGTGCAGTGATCGAAAATGGAGAAAAAGAATGTATCTTTGAAGACAGCTATGCCTGTGGAAGACTGCTGGGACATGGAAAAGGCACCATTGAGGACTGGAATAAGCTGTTAGAAGAGCATGGAAGGCCAAAGCTTCAGGGGGATCTGATGCTGTATGCAGGGGATCTGACCCTGATGGCAGATGCACCGGAGCTGTTTCCGGATCTGCAGGAAAATAAGGCATGGAGATTCATCGGTCCCATCCTGAATTATGAAGATTATCCTGTACCGGAAATGAAAACAGACAGGAAAAAGGTGCTGATCACCATTGGGTCAAGCTGTGGAAAAGACCTTCTGGTACTGCTTTTACAGGCTGCTCTTATGGCTTCTGATTATGAGTATTATGTAACTGATATAGGATATCTTACAGAGGAAGAAAAACAGGAATACCCGGATAATTTTCATTTTTATGAGAAGATCTCCCTGGCAGGAGCGGCAAAGCAATGTGACCTGGCATTGATCCACGGAGGACAGGGGACTATCTACAATGTTCTGAAGGAAGGCTGCCCTGCAGCTGCTTTCCCCCAGGCTTTTGAGCAGAGACATAATTTTGAGAACCTGATCCATAACATTCACTGCGGAGAAATGATATACAGCAAAAGAACTACAAAAGAGATGGTATATCAGGTAATAGTAAGAATACTGGAGGATCCGTCCTATAAAGAGGCTGCCGAAAAAGCAGCAAAAATCATCAGAAAATACGACCAGAAAGAGAACCTGGCACAGCAAAATGCAGTGAAGCAGATTGAAAGGTTCTTAGCAGAATGGGAGGCAAAGAAATAGATGCAATATGTAATAGAAGTACGGGATCTGAAAAAATCATACGGAAAGGTACAGGCAGTAAAGGGTATCTCTTTTGAAGTAAAAAGCGGTTCCATGTTTGCATTTTTAGGGCCTAACGGAGCCGGAAAATCTACCACCATTGATGCCTTGTGTACCCTGACAAGGTATGATGAAGGGCAGATTGAGATCGCAGGGTTTTCCATGGACCGCAATCCGGAAAAGATCCGCCAGAGTATTGGGGTGGTATTCCAGGACAGTGTTCTGGATCGGAATCTTTCTATTAAAGATAATCTGTCATTAAGGGCAGGATTTTATTACCACAATAAGAAGCAGATCCAGCAGGCAGTGCGTGAAGCAGCAGAATATGCAGAAGTGACAGAGTTCCTTGACAGGCCTTACGGCAGACTGTCAGGCGGTCAGAGGAGGAGGGCAGATATAGCCAGAGCGCTTTTGAATACGCCTCAGATCCTGTTTCTGGATGAGCCTACCACAGGCCTTGATCCACAAACAAGACAGCATGTATGGGCAACCATCCGAAGACTTCAAAAAGAAAAAAATATGACTATTTTCCTTACCACTCATTACATGGAAGAGGCTGTGGAAGCAGATCAGGTAGTGATCATGGATCATGGCGAGATCGTAGCTGTAAGGGAACGCCTTATGAGCTGAAATGCAAGTATGCATATGACCGTCTCAGGATCAAGGCAAAGAATGAGAAAAAGATGGAAAAATACCTGAACGGGAAAGGCATGAAATGGGAGAAAAGGGATGAGATCCTGGATGTCCGTGTGGAAAATACCATGGATCTTGTTTGACCTGATCACTCCTGTAAAGGATCAGGTGGAAAGTCTGGAAGCTATGCATGGAACCATGGATGATGTTTTCTTGA
>NZ_JAYFUY010000005.1:0-5214 GCF_059933065.1 Blautia sp. HA3515
ATGCCAGTCTCCTATGAGCTACTTGATCTTATTCAGCACATTTGTGAGAAGAAGGCATCCGTGTTTTTTTCAGAGAATGGGCTTTATCGGGTCTATTCAAATGTTGTCGCCTGCAATTTTGGGCATAACGTCTTACAGATTGCATTTGCTTACAATCCCCAGGGGGAAGCGCAAATTGTAAAGCTCAGGAACGAAGCGTATCGTCAATGGCATCAAAAGCAAGACCAGGATAACGCTTCAGCTTCAGGTACAATGACCGAAGATGTCCCTGAAATCCCATTGGAAGATGAAAACGCTTCCGAGCAGGATAAGAGATGAAATGGGGATTCGATAAAGGGATATGGGATTCTTTTGGGGCGAAATATCCTCTTGAATATTCATTTGAGAGTCATCCCCATGCACTTATCTGTGGCTGCTCAGGCTCAGGAAAGTCTTATAGCATTTTATATGAATTATCACAGTTCATATTCGATAGCTATATTCGTGGCATAAAACCGATAGTCTATGTATGCGATTTTAAGAACTCAGAAGATTTTCAGTTCTTAAAGAGCTATCCACTGTACTATGCTGGAAATGAATGCTATGAGGGCATGGAAGAGTTTTACCAGCAATTTACAGCCACAAGGCAGAAAGGAATTGTGGATAAAGAGCAGCGGCATCTCATGGTTTTTGACGAGTATGCCTCTGCTGTATCCTATTACCAGTCCCAGGACAAGCTTACAAAGGGTAAAATGGCTTTTTCACTTAAGCATGAATGCCGAAATGCTTATGCTGAGCCGAAGCTTTAACTATGGTGTCTGGACGTGTGTTACAATCCGGAACCAGTGATCTGTTTCATGGTGCCCGGCTGAACTATATGATTAATTTATCATTAGGGCGCCAGAACAAAGAACAGCTGAATATGCTTTTTTCAGGAGAGGAAATTCCCCAGAATCGCATATACCAGCCAGGGGAAGGTCTGCTTCTAGCAGATGGTTTTCCGCTTAAGGAAGTGAAATACCCACTGGTTGATATGGTTCAGCTTAAACAGTTTATACGCAAAATGCTTTTTAAGGCAATCTGCTAAACTTAACCGACTGGAAGAAATGGAGCTGGCTGACAGATGGTGGCGCAGCCACAAGGATGGCAGCCAGACCCATTTCTGAGTGTCGGATTCATTATTGGCAGACCCATTGCTGATGAAGAAATACATAGTTTTATTCCCAGAAACTTAAGTTTTATAAGCATTTTGGACTTAATAACTATGTAAAATAAAAACATTTTTTACGAAGGAGGAATTCTATGAAAAACCAAACTTCAAATGCTATAATTACCGAGGATCTAGAAAACGCAGAGGATATCAAGTTCGGTAAGCGTGACCAAAAAGCTTTTGAGTCTTTAAAAGCAAACATCGACAAAGGCATGGCAAAAGCCAGTGATGCTTATGTTACTATCGGCTGTGCCCTATGGCAGATTCACCATGGTGAATACTACCGCATTGAAAACTATAAAAATATTGCAGAGTTTGCACTGGATGTCTACGAACTGAAAAAGGCAACTACACACAACTACATAAAAGTAATTGAGAAATTCGGCGAAATCGTGGCTGGTAAAGCTATCGGTTTAAAGGAAAAATACAAGCCCTTTAAGTGTTCACAACTTGTCAACATGACTTCCCTCACCCCCGAACAGTTGGAACAGGTAACGCCCGATTGGTCAGTACGCCAGATAATTGAGTTTGGTAAGGCATCTTCTGTCATTGAAACTGATGAAGATGGTGAAAGTATCATTGATGCAAATGGGGAAGATGCAGAGAAAATTGGCATTCAGGATATTAATGACTGTATGCCCGTTCCAGAACTGGAAGCAGGAAGAACAACACTTGCCATCTGTAACAGTTTCGATGAATTAATCCAAAATCGTACAGCATATGAAAATGCTTTTAACGATATGAAACATGATAACAATTTTGCAAAGAAAAAAATCCGCTTTGTTTTAGAACTTGCATACGACTGATAATTGTAAAGTAAAACAGAGTGGAGCTACAAGAAAGGAAGAACAAAAAATGAAGATTTTCACAACAGCAAACAATTTTGTAACTTTAATAACAAAAAATGCAACACCATACACCATTGAGGGCAGAGCTGGGATTACATATCGTGTTGTTGTAATGTCCGGGGATGATGTTGAAAAGCTGAAAGTAGTAGATAAAGATGTCTATGATCTGTTTGAACCTGGTAAACATTATCAGCTGACGGGACAATTTGAAGTCCGTAACGGACGATACAGTGAATGGAAAGTTGATGGTTTTGTCCAGGATTAAATGATAAGCAGTCCATACGTATGGACTAAGTTTAACCTTTCTGTTGGGATAGGGAAAATGCCTATCCCAACATTTAAAAAGAAAAGACAAAAAATGAATATGAACCAGGGAAACTAAAAGTTGTTTTGTGTTGCTTACTTGACAATAGCAACACTTTTCAGTCGATGGAGAAAGAGAAAAGTGAATTACAATGTCAAAACAATCGAATACGTGGATTCCGTACAAGTCCGCACTTACAAGCGTCCTGTCACGGTCTCCAATAAAATAACTTTTCCAGAGCAAAAACAAATATCAAAATCAAAAGAAAGAACCCAAAAACAGATTGAGCATAGTATAGAATCATCTGTAAACAGAACAATTAACCAGATATATATGCTCTCAAGGGCTAATAGATGGGACTACTTTATTACTCTCACTATAGATCTCCAAAAGCTGGACAGTACAGATTTCAATCTTATTTCTCAAAAGTTGAATATTTGGACAAACAATTTAAAAAAGCGGTATGCCCCAGACCTAAAATATATCATAGTTCCAGAACTTCACAAGGACAAACGCAAATGGCACTTTCATGGATTGTTTGCAAATATTGGCAAAATGTCTTTGGATTTTTCTGGTAAAGTTTGTATTGGAAAATACATTTATGATTATGTGCAAAAACCTTTTGCAACTAAGATTTACAATATTCCATTATGGAAATACGGATTTTCTACTGCAACCGTTATTCGTGACCCATCAAGAGCCAGTTCTTACATAACGAAATATGTTACTAAGGATTTATGCCGAGTTTTGCCAAATCAACACCGTTATCTAGCAAGTCAGAATGTTGATAAACCAATAGAACGTGTATTCAATATTGCTTATGAAGATTTAACTCGAATTTACAGAAAGTATCTAGGACAGATTGCTTATATGTCAAAGGTAAAGATACCAGATGCTGGACAAGAAATCATATACATGGAATTAAGTAAGGAAAAAGGTAACACGATGCCATGTAATATAGATTTTTCTATTTTTGAACCGGAAAATCAAAAGTCTATCCGACCAGCTGGTAGTAGACACATGGCAGACACAAAACAACAAACACGAAAAGATATTTTCCCTGAAAAAATTAATCTTTCACCTACTCCTGTTTCCGTTAAGAGACACATTCAAAAACTAAGGGAATTAAAATCTTTTTTAAAGGAACACCCAGAACAGAAACCAGTATATCGTGATATAATATAGATTTTCAGATACTACAGATAAAAAGAAACATGATGTATGAAGAAGCAAACGTATTAGAAGAAGATGGAGCAAACAGCAATGAATTTAGTCCCGCTGTTGATGCACCATTTCCATAAGCTACATAAAAAAATCAGCAAAAACTATAACAAAGGTAGCCAGTCCATACGTTTGGACTGTGAAAGAAGTTTATATGAACACAACCTAAATATTTTTATATCATTGGGAGAGGGGTAAAACTCTACAATACCAAAAGAATAGGAGCCATAACATGAATCATAACACTAGATGTCAAAGGAATCGCAATCTGAAAGCAAATGGAGTTTAACGAAAAAGAACTCTTGGATTTTGCGATCAAGAATGATATCATAGATATAGGTGCAACGCTGAAACAAATAGAAGAAATGGAAAGACAAGAGATTTTAGCACAGCATCCCTATAATATCACTAAAGCCGCCAACTATTATTCAACTTATTTTCCGAGTATAGACGGAAAACGTCAATATAGGAGACGGCGGACACGAAAAGAGATTGAAGATTTAATTGTAGAATACTATAAGGATAAGATGCAGGAAATTTATCTGAAAGATGTATTCTATGAATGGATTAACCAAAAACTGGAATATAATGAAATCCAGAGGGCTTCTTATGATCGTTACATAAACGATTATAAAAGATTCTTTGAAACGAAACCGAATGTATTATCAGTAAAGCGTTTCAAAAATATCAACGAAGATGACCTGGAAGCTTTTATTAAAGTTTCAATCCGTGACTTCAATCTCAGTCGAAAATCCTATGCAGGTCTTAGAACCCTGCTGTATGGGATTTTTAGATACGGAAAGAAAAAGAAATACACAACCATCAGCATTTCGCAATTTATGAAAGACCTTGATCTCCCAAGAAATATGTTTCAGAAGAAAGTTATTGAGAGGGAAAAGGAAGTTTTTATGGAGGACGAACTGCCTGTGATTATCAAGTACCTTAAAGAACATCCAGACATATATAATCTTGGCATTCTTCTGGTATTTGAAACAGGTATGAGAGTTGGCGAACTTGCTGCACTTTCACCAAATGATATAGGGGACTGTGAAATCAAGATCAGACGTACCGAAGTAAAGTACCGTGACGAAAGTGGTCGCTGGCTTGTAACTGTAAAAGATCATCCCAAAACATCCGCTGGATGCAGGAATTTAATTATTCCCCCGAAGGCGATTAAGACAGTACAGGCTGCTATGAAGCTCAACCCAAACGGAAGATATTTATTTGAACATAATGGAAAAAGAATCCGTGGAAACACATTCAATAAACGACTTTCGAGTATCTGTAAAAAACTGGATATACCACACAGGACTATGCACAAGATACGAAAAACATACGGTACAATGCTGATTGACAGCGAACAAATGTCGGACGCATTTGTTGCAGCTCAGATGGGACATACTGATATATCCTGCACACGACGCTATTATTATTTCAGCAATAAATCAATAGAAAAGAATAAAAAACAAATCGAACAGGTCATATCTTTTTGAAAAACAGGAATCATTCCTAGTTGACATCATAGGTGACATCGTTAGAAAATCCCACAAAATGAAAAACGCCAGAAACCCAGTAAAATCAAGGTTTCCGACGCACAAGGAAACAGGGGATGAGAGAATCGAACTCCCACCAAAGGTTTTGGAGACCCCTAT
>NZ_JAYFUY010000006.1:0-2837 GCF_059933065.1 Blautia sp. HA3515
GCCACAGATCCGGCTTTTTTTCCCACGAAGACGGATCTGTCCTTTTTCCGGAAGCAAATCCCCGGTAAGAATCTGGCGCATCTCTTCCATAGCGCCTGCATCCAGGATCTGCACGGCAATGCATTCTCCTTTATTCACCTGAAAATGAAAGCTGTCTGCATGGCTTTCTCCATACCCATCCCATTGAAAAAGAATTTCTTTTTCCTCATGATCCGCTTCCCTTTTCTTGGCATGAAACCGCACCATATCATTGTATTCGGACATATAAGTCACCGGCGGATCATGCTGCATTTCCTCCAGTCCCATCACCTTCAGGATCCGGCCATTGGAAAACAAGCCACATCTGTCACAGATACTGACGATCTCCTCCAGATGAGAACATACATACAGGAAGGAAAATCCCTTGTCTGCATAATGACGTATAATGGCATGAAGCTTTTCCAGTTCATGGTTACTGACCAGTGCTCCCACCTCATCCAAAACGATCAGCCGATACCCCATAATCACGGCTCGCAGGATTTCCCCACTACAATCCTCTCAAATGCAGACAGCTCCGCCACTTCTTTATCGGTTGGCATGTCCAGTCCGATGTCTTTAAAAAAAGGCTCCAACTGCCGGTTCAGGATCTGGGAATGTATCACCCACTGCCGGAACCCAGGCTTGAACACAAAAATATTATCTGCTATGTTCAGATTGTCTGCCAGGGAACTTTTCTCCTGTATAATACTAAGCCGGTTAGCTGTCCTGCGGCTATCTTTCCAGGTATTTACCTTTTCGCCCCCGTAATATACATATCCGTCATACAATGGCAGATTTCTTGCCAGAATCTTAAGGACTGCAGATTTTCCATGGCTGGTCACAGGAAGAAGTCCCATTACCTCTCCCTGATAGATTTGCAGATTGAAATCCTTCAGTTTCACCACCTCATCTTCAATATAAGTGACCCTTTCCATTCTGAGGATTTCATTTCTCATGCAAACACACTCCTGTTTTTGATCTGTCTGTCATCGTTTAAAATAGGAATAGTGATCTCCACATCTGTTCCTTCACCAGCCACAGAATATACATGCATTCCATATTCATCTCCAAAAAGCAGATGAATCCGGTTATTTACATTCACCAAAGCGATCCCCCCTGCTTCTCTTCCTCATCATGAATGGTTTTTGTAGATTTTCCAAGCTTCTGATTCAGCCGTGCAAGAGTCATTTCATCCATACCTACCCCGTCATCGGAGATACGGATGATCAGACGATCCCCGGTGCACTGAAAACGAATGTACAAATTACCGCCTTCGATTTTCAATTCTATCCCGTGGATGATACTGTTTTCCAGGATAGGCTGCAGGGTAAGCTTTGGAATCCTGCAGTTCATGATCCGCTCATATTCTTCCACGTCATACTGGATATGCAGCTTCAGTCTGTCCCCAAAACGATATTTCTGAATCCCGAAATAAGTTTCGCAGTTATCCAGTTCTTCTTCCACAGATACCAGATTTTCGACCTTCGTGATCGTGTAACGAAAAAATCGTGCAAGAGCCTCCGTCATATCCGCAACTCCGTCAAGACCTGCAATAATGGCTTCCCCGCGAATACTCTCCAATGTATTATACAAAAAGTGGGGATTGATCTGATGTCTGAAGAGCCAGATACTGAGCCTGTCTTTTATTCAAATCCATATACTGCGGAGAACGCAAGATCTGATCTACCATCTGCATCTGCTGTCTGGTGGCAGGTGTCAGGTTCAGAAGCTCCATATCATCTTTTTCAGAAAAGAGATACCCCTCCAAAAAGCGATTCATCATCTGTTCGCACCGAAAATAAGGCCGTACCAGCCAGAACCAGCAGGTTACCGGAAACAGTACTGCCATAGCTGTAAGAAGGCCGGCACACCACCAAGGCACCTGCTCTTTATTTGCCAGTAAAATCAAAATACACGCAAACAATGCCAGCAGGGCAGATATGATGATCCCGGCTGCCAGTGCCCGATTTGAAAGATATTTCAGTTTGTCCCGAAGCTTCATATTCGCACCCTGCCTTTATCCATAAAGTTTTCTATATGTAGATGGCTTTACCCCTGCCGCTTTTTCAAAGGTATGTGTAAAGTGCTTCAGATCATTATATCCTACTTTACGGCAGATCTCCGTTACCGGAAGATTGGTTTCACGCAGCAAAAGCTTTGCCTGTTCCATCCGTATATTGATCAGATATTTTGCAAAGCCTTCTCCCTCCGTTTTCTTAAACAAAACACTAAAATAAGCCGAACTCAGGCCTACCTGCTCACTTACTTCCTCAAGGGTGATGGGATCACTATAATGATTCTGTATATATTCCTTTGCCTTTCGTACAGGACGTATTGTGTCATTTTCATATCTTTCAGCCTGCTCCTTCAGGTATTTTTCCTGGAAATCCACAAGGCAATCGAAAATCTCTTCTGCTTTTCCACACTGTCCACACTGTTTCCGAAAACCGTCAAGTACTTCTGTTCGGCTCTGGATCTGAATGCTGGCAGCAAAAATATCCGCAGCACCATATATAAGCTCCAGGATCTGCCATCCCTGCACACCAGGCTGATGATTCACAGCTTCCTGCAGCTCTCTTACTGCCTCGGCCCCATTGGGAATACTGAAAATCTCCACTGCATGGCTTATCTTCCTGAGATAATCGTTCAGGAGCTGGCTTTCCGGAAGATCTGACGGCTGTCCTAAATGCTCCAGAAGCCTTCCATTGCCTCTTACCAGCCGCTCCTGAATAAGCTTTCTTGTCTCCTGCATAGATTCACCCAGGCGGCAAGCCTCCTTATAAGCCGCTCCTGCCGCAATGGAAAAGCTGACCCTCTGG
>NZ_JAYFUY010000007.1:0-8888 GCF_059933065.1 Blautia sp. HA3515
GTATTTGAAAGAACAAACTCACCAAATAAAAAAAACGATATTCGGGTGGGTTATTTTGTTATACCCTAAATTACCCTCTGAATTTGTTTTTAAATTTGGAGGGATTTTTTTATGTCCTTTTTTCTTCGGGCAGTTATCTATCTGCTGATACGAAGCAAAATTTATCAATACATAGCATATCAGAGAACGGCAGGAAACCAGTTAAAAAAATTTCTGCCTATGCAACGGCACTTCCTGCCTTGAATGTAGAAGTACAATCTCCATACAACAGAATTAAACACTTCCCATAACCGTAAAGGTCATAGAGCCTTTGCGGTTTTTCTTTTGTCGATTTTTGTTGGAAAGTGCCATAGGGCTATTAGTGGTGTTAGGTGTCGTTCGCCACCTCTCCATCTGGATTTTGAACATTTCAAAAATTCAGATGGGAGGGACTCACAGGTGAAATACGCACCGAGAAAGGTATATATCAAGGAAAGCGGCAGATATGTGGAACTGTCCTATACGGATTTCTGCCGCCGCAGGGAATCCGACCAGACCTATATGGACAAGCTGTTTATCCCCATTCAAGGCTGTCTGCTTGAAGTCGTGAGGGAGCAATACACGGACTTCTACCGAGATAAGGAACGGTGGCGTTATCTGAAAAAATTAGATACGAAGAACAGCCTGCTTTCTCTGGATGGATTTACGGACAGCGAGGGGAAGCCTTTAGACTTTATCGCTGATGAAGCGGCAGACATTGCGGAAACCGTTGTCAATGCGGTTATGGTGGACAGGCTGAAAGCCGCCCTGCCTTTGCTGTCGGATAGTGAACAGGAATTGATACAGGCAATCTTTTTTGACGGACTTTCTGAGCGTGAAGTCGGGGCGAGGTTCGGCATAACCCAGAGCGTTGTGAACAAACGCAAAGCCAGAATCCTAAGAAAACTAAGAAAGATAATAGAAAATTAAAATTTAAGGCGTTCAGCCCCCTTGTTTTTTCCTTTGGGAAAATGAGGGGGTTTTTCTCTGCCCTCTCAATCAATTCTGATTGGAGGAAAAGAAGCATGGCATATAACCACGGACGGGAGGACAGGAAATGGCGTATCTGGAAAGAAGCGGAGGAAAAGCTGCTGCGTGAGTGCGGCGTTGATGAAGCGACCATTGAGCAGATACGCATTGCGGACAGGGCAGACTTCAATTCCAACAGGCGGTTTTACCGATGGACGAATGACATTGCGGAATACCTTGAGGACATGGCAGACAGGGAGCGGCAGACGGAAGTGGGTACGGTTGCGGAGTTACTGGACGAGATTGAGAGCGAAAATCTCTATCAAGTATTAGTCGCGGTGGACGGGCGTACCTTGAAAATCGTCCTGCTGAAAATGCAGGGGTATTCCACAAAGGAGATTGCCCCGCTCGTGCATTTGACGACTGGTGCCATCTATGCGAGGTTAGACCATCTGCGGAAGAAGCTACGAAAATTTTATAGCGTCTAAAACAGCCTGCCGTCCTGCGGGCTACTGGGTGAGGGATGGAAATCCCCTCACTTATTTTTTGCAGGAGGCAAGCGGGATGGCATACAGAGTTAAGGCGTACACGCTTCGGGAGGAATCCACGGAAAGCGGCACAAGGTATTTTATCAGCTTTAAGGACGGGCAGGGCAAATCCCACGAGTTGGAAGTGTCGGAACAGTTCTTTATGGAGTTTCGGCAGATGGAACGCAGGAACAGGAATCTCCTCCAATGGACGAGCGGCACAGGGAGTTTTCGGAAGTATGGGACGAAACGCTGAACAGGCGGGCGTTGAAGCTGCCTAAGAGCATAGAGGAACAAATGATTGAGGCAGAACGGGCAGAACTGCTCTGTAAGGCGGTTGACGGACTGCCAGAGATACAAAGGCGGCGTTTCCTGCTCTACTACGAGTATGAGTTCAATTTTTACCAAATCGCCGCTATGGAGCATTGCACCGCTTCGGCAATACAGAAATCTGTTGCGATTGCAAAGGAGAAAGTAAAGGCGGAAATGAGGAAGTATCTCCAACCGTGACCGACACCGCCCGAAAAAGAAATCTGTTTTTTATTTGTGTGGGATTGGCGGCATTACATACTCTCACTTTTTCTTCGTGGGAGTAAATCTATTTTTAAGGAGGTCAACGCCTATGTGCAACGAAAACAAAAACACCGCCCGAAAGGAGGAAAGCCATGCAGAAGTTACAGACAGTCAACGCCGAAACGCTCCTTTATGAACCGCTTGAGAAGCCGTCCTTTGTGGTGGACAGCCTTATCCCCACAGGCTTGTCGCTGTTCTGCGGCTCACAGAAGATAGGAAAGAGCTGGCTCATGCTGAAGCTATGTTTATGCGTGTCGCAGGGACTTCCCTTGTGGGATATGCCGACAATGGAGGGCGACGTGCTTTACCTCTGCCTTGAGGACACGTTCTGCCGTATACAGGACAGGCTGTTCCGATTGACGAACGAAGCGAGCAGGCGGCTTCACTTTGCCGTGGCAAGCTGCAAGCTGTCAGACGGTCTTATCGTGCAGCTTGAAGATTATCTGAAAGATTACCCAAACAGCAGGCTTATTGTCATTGACACTTTGCAGAAAGTCCGTACAGCTTCAAAAGACAATGCCTACGCAAGCGACTATGGGGACATCTCACTAATCAAAGACTTTGCCGACAGGCATTCATTGGCGGTCATTGTCGTACACCACATCCGAAAGCAGAATGACAGCGATGTGTTCAACAAGGTGTCTGGGACGACAGGCTTAACGGGGAGTGCGGACGCTACCTTTGTTCTGGAAAAGGAGAAACGGGCATCCGACACCGCCAAGCTGTATGTGACGGGCAGGGACACGCCCTATCAGGAATACACGCTGCGTTTCCGTGATTGCAGTTGGGAACTTGTGGAGAGAAAAACGCAGGAGCAGCTTGCGAAAGAAACGATACCAGACGTCCTTTTTCGGTTGGTGGATTTTATGAGGGATAAGGAAGAATGGGCAGGCACGGCAACGGAGCTGTTAGCCGCTATGAGGGAAACGGAAACCATACCCACGGTGATTACGAAATGGCTCAATGAATACCGCACCACATTTTTAAATGAGAACCATATCGTTTATCAGTACAGCCGCAAAAAACACGGCAGGCAGATTTCGCTTGCAAAGCGGGCGGGTGACAGCGGTGACGGTGGTGACAGCGATATTGGGATACCCCCTGTTACTGTCATTGACGCTTAAAGCCGTGTAAAGCTGGCGACTCTGCCCTGCGGGTGACAGCGGTGACGGCGGTGACAGTGATTTTCAGGATACCCTGCCGCTGTCATCCCTGCGGGAGAACACCCCGTAAACGCAAAGTGCAGGCGTAGGATTTACCCGCCCTTTTCGGCGTGTAAAACCACCCCTGCGGTCAGAAAAATCCTTCCGATTTTTCCGACTGCGTTTACAGGGTGTAACACACTACACTTTGCCCTGCAAAGTCGTGTGCCAGACGTTCCCTCTGGACTCCCTTATGGCAGGTCTTACGCCCTGCTTATCCTACGCTCCACGCTTCGGATAAAAGAATGGCAGCATGACGGTGACGGCTCTTGCGAGGGGGTATTCCAAAAACACCGTCATCATCGACATGACCGTCATGCAGGGAATAAGGGTGACAGTTGAGGCAGTCGGTAGGGGGTATCCCAAAACTGCTGTCACCGCCGTCACCGCTGTCACCCAAAGGGCAGTTTACCCGCCGAAGAAAGGAAGATGATGAATTATGCCCTATGCAATCCTGCGTTTCCAGAAACGCAAAGCGGGCGGCGTTGCGGCTTGCGAACGCCACAACGAGCGTAAAAAAGAAGCCTATAAAAGCAATCCAGATATAGATATGGAACGCTCGAAAGATAACTACCATCTTGTGAATCCGCCGAGGTACACCTACAAGAAAGAGATTAACCGCATGGTAGCCGAAGCAGGGTGCAGGACGAGGAAAGATAGCGTGATGATGGTGGAAACGCTTATCACGGCTTCGCCAGAATTTATGAACAGCCTGCCGCCCAAAGAACAGAAAGCGTATTTTACGATGGCTCTGGATTTCATTTCAGAGCGTGTCGGGGAGAAAAATATCCTCTCCGCAGTCGTCCACATGGACGAGAGAACGCCGCATATGCACCTCTGTTTTGTGCCGATTACACCAGACAATAAGCTGTCTGCCAAAACAATTTTAGGCAATCAAAAGAGCCTGTCCGAATGGCAGACCGCCTACCATGAGCGGATGTCCTCACGGTGGAATCAGCTTGAAAGAGGTCAGTCCTCAATGGAAACGAAGCGGAAACATGTCCCCACATGGCTCTATAAGTTGGGCGGCAGGCTTGATAAACAGTATGAGGAAATTGTGTCTGCACTGTCCGACATCAACGCCTTTAATGCAGGGAAGAAGCGTGACAAGGCTCTGGAACTGATTGCGGCATGGCTCCCAGACGTGGAGAAATTCTCAAAGGAAATCAGTAAGCAGAGTGCCTATATCAATAGCCTAAAGGAGCAAATCGGGCAGGAATCAGACTATGCGGGGCGTATGCGTGATGAAAAGTATGAGCAGGAACTAAAGGTGCAGAAAGCGAACCAGAAGATATTTGAGTTGCAGAGAACCAACGAGCAGATGGGGCGGCTGCTCTCAAAGATACCGCCCGAAGTGTTGGAAGAATTGCAGAAAAACCATAAAAGCAGAGCGAAAGAAAGGTAGATATGTGAATGAAGAAACAGGATTTTAAGGTGTTAAAGACCAAAGACTTGTACCCGTTTCCCGACAATCCGTTTCATGTGGCAGAGGATGAAACGCTGTCAGAATTAGCGGAAAGCATCAAGGAATTTGGCATTGTCACGCCGATAATCACACGCCCGAAAGAGGACGGGAACGGCTATGAAGTGATTGCAGGGCAGCGGCGTGTCCGTGCGTCTGAACTTGCAGGGATAAATACCGTGCCTGCGTTTGTCCTGCCCTTAGACCGTGACCGAGCCATCATCACCCTTGTAGACAGTAATTTACAGCGTGAGAATATCCTGCCATCAGAGCGGGCGTTTGCCTACAAGATGAAATCCGAAGCCATGAAGCGGCAGGGTTTCCGCACAGACTTAACCTCGTCACAAGTTGTGACGAAGTTGCGGACGGACGACAAGGTGGCACAGGGCTTCGGCGTAGGCAGGATGACCGTACAAAGATTTATCCGTTTGACGGAACTGATACCGCCGATTTTGCGGATGGTGGACGAGGGGAAAATCGCCCTCACGCCTGCGGTGGAACTGTCCTTTTTGAAGAAAGACGAGCAGGAAAACCTCTTTGCCACGATGGAGAGCGAAGAAGCAACGCCCTCACTCTCACAGGCACAGCGGATGAAAAGCCTAAGCCAGAGCGGGCGGCTTGACATGGATACGATATTTGCAATTATGACGGAGGAAAAGGGAAACCAGAAAGAAACCTTGAAAATCAACACAAGCAAGCTGAAAAAGTATTTTCCGAAGAACACAACGCCGAAGCAGATGGAGGAAACCATCATTAAACTTTTGGAGCGTGAATTGCAGAGGAAACGGGGCAGGGACAGCCGCTAATCTTCTCTTTTCGGGAGGTAAATGCAGAAAATTGAGGTATGAAGAATGAAAGAAATCCAGTATGAGATTGTAAAGGAAATCGCCGTATTGTCTAAGGGCGACAGCGGCTACACAAAAGAAATCAATCTTATCTCATGGAACGGAAGAGAGCCGAAATATGACATCCGCAGCTTTTCCCCGAACCGTGAGAAGTGCGGAAAGGGTATCACGTTGAACGCTGATGAAGCAGCAGCACTCCTTGAAGCATTACAGAAAGAAGTAAACAGCGGGGATTGATGGTATCTGATTGACAGGGCGGGGCGTTCGTCCAGACGTTCTCCTGCCCTGTCTGGAAAGGAAGATTTAAGTGCTGGGCGAGGATAAGAAAGCAGATAAAAAGAGAAAGCGTATCGTGCCGAAAGCACCAGTTCAGATGATAATCAGCCGTGAATATGTCGGCACGCAGACAGTCACAGAAGCGTTTATCCCGATTATTTCCGAGGATATTCGGAAGAAGATTGCCGAGGGCGACACCTTCGACAATGAGGGGCTGTCCGCTTAGAATGTACGCAATGGAACATGAAAACAGATAGGACAGATATGGAGGTTTTACAGTATGGCAGGAATAAGAATGGAGAACAAGATTTATGAAGTCGGCATGTACTGCCGCTTGTCAAAAGACGATGGCACGGATAACGAGAGTGCGAGCATTGCGACACAGAAATCCATCCTCACGGATTATGTGAAAAAGCAGGGATGGCACTTAGCAAAAACGTATGTGGACGACGGTTACTCTGGTACAAATTTCCAAAGACCAAGTTTCCAGAACATGATTAAGGACATTGAAAGCGGTCTGATAAACTGCGTTATCACGAAAGATTTATCTCGTCTGGGGAGGAACTATCTTGATTGCGGACTGTATCTGGAAGTGTTTTTCCCAGAGCATAATGTGAGGTATATAGCGGTCAATGACGGCGTGGACACGCTCAATAAATCCGCTATGGACATCACGCCTTTTTCCGCAACATCCTAAACGAAATGTATTCCGCCGATGTGTCGGTCAAGATAAAATCGGCGTACCGAGCGAGGTTTCAGCAGGGGAAATTCATGGGGACGACGAGCACCATACGGTTACGTCAAAGACCCCGCCGACCACAACCATCTGCTGATAGTGACAAAGTTGCCCATGTGGTAAGGGAAATATTTGACCTTGCGTTAGCGGGCAACGGAATCGCCAAAATCCGCAAGCACATCAACAAACAGCATATCTTACGCCCCGCCGCTTATGCGGCGGAGCAGGGGGCAACAGGCTATGAGAGGTATTTTGAGGAGAATCAGGAGAACCGTTATATTTGGAGCGAGAACAGCGTAAGGGGCATTTTAAGAAGCCCGATATATGCGGGAAACCTTGCAGGCTACAAGCGGATTGCCGCCAACATGAAAAGCAAGAAACGCCCCTCTAAGCTGCCCGAAGAATGGGAAGTGATACCAGACACCCATGAGGGGATAGTCACGCAGGAGGAATTTGATACCGTACAGCAGCTTATTACAAGCCGCAGATTACCAGAAAACAAGGGCGGCTTTGAGAACATCTTTGCAGGCGTTATTAAGTGTGCGGACTGCGGCTATGCGATGCGGGCTATCAGCTGCGGCGGGAAACGCCCCGACATCATCGACTGCGTACAATATTCCTGCAATAATTATGGCAGATACGGTAATATCATGTGTACCGCACACAGCATTGAAGCGAGGGACTTGTTCAACGCTGTCCTCACCGACATCAACCGATTTGCGGATATGGCAGTCAATGATGAAAAGGCAGTGAGGGCGATTGAAAAGCGGCTCGCGGAAACAACCAGAGCAAGGCAAAGGCACTGGAAAAGGAGCAAAGAAAACTGAACAAACGCCTTGCAGAACTGGACAGGCTGTTTTCCTCACTCTATGAAGATAAGGTGATGGAGCGTATTACCGAGCGGAATTTTGAGATGATGTCGGGAAAATACCAGAAGAACAGCTTGAAATTGAAGCAAGGCTGAAAGAGGTAACGGAAACGCTCAGCGACAGCTATGAGAAGACGCAGGGTGTCCGTGATTTATTCTCCCTAATCCGCAACTATCAAGGCATTAAGGAACTGGACGCAACCATCATAAACGCACTTATAGACAAGATACTTGTTTCGGAACGTGAGAAACTTACAGACGGAATGGTGCGGCAGGAAATCAAGATTTATTATAAATTCATCGGCTTTGTCGGTGAATTACATATCACACCGACAAAGCGGTGGACTGCGTTAAAGCCTAAGAATTGTACGGTGTGCGGTGTTGAATATGTTCCCCGCTCTGGCATATCGAAGTATTGTCCTGCTTGTGCCAAGAAGATACAGAGGGAGAAATCAAACGAGAGCAAACGCAGGAGCAGGGAGCGAAACAGACAGGCATGTATTGAACTGTCCGCAAAAAATGACCGACTGATCTGGAACAGCAGGAAGGACGTATCTTAAGACAGGGAAACCAGAATGACAAAGTAAAGATATTCCGGTATGTGACGGAGAACACTTTTGATGCGTATATGTGGCAGATTTTGGAGAATAAGCAGAAGTTCATCAGCCAGATCATGACCAGTAAATCCCCGGTCAGGGCTTGTGAAGATGTGGATGATACGGCACTGTCCTATGCGGAAATAAAGGCACTTGCCACAGGCAATCCGTACATTAAAGAAAAAATGGATCTGGATGTGCAGGTGAGTAAGCTAAAACTTCTAAAGGCAAACCATACCAGTCAGATTTACCGTCTGGAATCCGATATTGCAAAGAATTTCCCGGTACAGATCAGTGCATTGAAAGAGCGGATTGCCGGAATGCAGGTGGATTCGCAGGTAGTAAAAAGTGTGGATTTACAGGATAATGACACGTTTGCCATGACAGTAGGGAATGTCCTTTATGAAGATAAGAAAGAAGCAGGCGAAGCGTTGATCGCTGCTTGTGCAGGGTTAAAAACCGTCAGCACCGGCGGAAAGGTCGGGGAATATCAAGGGTTCACGTTATCTGCTTCCTATAATATGTTCTCCAATGCGTTTGAACTGACGATCAAAGGAAAATGTTCTTATAAGCTGGAGATCGGAAAAGGCCCAGGATGCAGAAATATGCAGCGTATCCATAACACGCTTTCTTCTATCGACAGGAAGCTGACGGAAAGTGAGCAGAAATTGGAAACCGTACAACAGCAGCTTGCTACTGCGCAGGAAGAGGTAAAGAAACCATTTCCGAAAGAAGCAGAGCTGAATGAAAAGATGGAACGGTTATCCGAGTTAAATGCCTTGCTGAACATGGATGAAAAGGGCAATGAGACGATTA
>NZ_JAYFUY010000008.1:0-5999 GCF_059933065.1 Blautia sp. HA3515
GTGATTATTGTACTGGCAGTAGTCGTACTTCTGGTGCTCTGGCTTGTGTCCTCCTATAATGGATTTGTCAGACTTCGCAACAAAAGCGAAGAAGCCTTTTCAGCTATGGATGTATCCTTAAAGAAACGGTATGACCTGATCCCTAATTTTGTGGAGACTGTAAAAGGCTATGCCAAGCACGAGCAGGACACACTTCAGGCTGTGATCAATGCCAGAAATATGGCTATGAATGCCAAAGCAGTGCCGGACGGCAGAAGATCGCAAATGACAATGCACTTTCAGGTACACTGAAAAGTCTGTTTGCACTTACGGAAAGTTATCCGGATCTGAAAGCAAACCAGAATTTCCTGAGTCTGCAGAATCAGCTTTCCCGTATTGAGGAAGAAATTGCAGGTTCAAGAAGATACTATAATGGTGTTGTTAATAAATACAACACGAAAACAGAGATGTTCCCCAGGCAATATTCTTGCGTCCCTTTTCGGCTTCAAGAGAAAACCTCTTTATGAAGTAAATTCTGAAGCTGAAAGAGAAAAAAAATGTAAAGGTTTCTTTCTGATCCCGGATAAGAAACCCAAGCAGGAGGAGAAAGTATGTTTAAGAAAGAAACTCAGCCTGTCAGACAATATCCCAGATCGGCATACTGGTTGTTATTGGGATCATGTTTTGTATGACAGGGAATATCCTGGGAGTGGTAAGCGGTGACAGCAGTACCCTGGAATATGACCACAACATGGATACTGAGAATTACCATGTGGAAGTGACCATTGGGGAAGACAACAGTTACCTGGTAAGTGAGAGCGATCCAGGGTGGACATGCTTCAGGAACGTCATGGAATTTACCGCTATATTCCAATGAAAGGCACTATTCAGGATGTGCAAGGGGAAAAGATTCCTTATTTTGCTGATATAGAGCTGGAAGATTGCAACACAAATGTAGAAGAGAGTACAGAGGAGGGCTTCTATGTTCTTAAGCTTGGGGATGCGGATCATACGGTATATGGTCCTCAGACCTATTACATGGAGTACTCAGTTACACCGCTGGTACAGGAAAAGGCATATACAGATGTATATTACAACCTGTTTCCTTTAAGCTGGCAGAATGTGATTCCTGCAGGCAGCAGCTTTACAGTAAGCTTTCCAAAGGATTTTGATCATGAAAAGCTGGAATTATATTATGGAAGCTACGGAGCGACTGCAGATGGAAAGGAACTGCTGGATCTTTCCTGGGATGGAAATACCCTGGAAGGTACGCTGACCCAGGATATGGAATTTGGCAGCGGTATTACCATGTATGCCCAGATGGGAGATGATTATTTTACAGGAAGCAATCTGATCCCTCCTGTGAATACGATACTGGTGACAGCTTCCGTGGTGATCCTGGTGCTGGTGATCTTTATGTTCCAACATTTCGGGAGGGACGGAAAGAGATCATTACATCTGTACAGTTTCAGCCCCAGGTAGATCTGGACAGTGCAGCAGTAGGGTATATTATTGACGGCAGTGTGGAGGATAAGGATGTTTTGTCCCTGATCCTTTACTGGGCAGACAGAGGTCATCTTCAGATCAAAGATACCGGCAAGAAAAAGGATCTTACACTGATAAAGACAGCACTTCCATTGCCTGTGGATGCTCCCAAATATGAAAGAACCCTGTTTGATAAGCTTTTCAAAAAAGGGGATTCTGTTAGGATTTCCAGCTTGAAATATAAATGTGCAGGTACAATTGATACGGTTAAGAGCCAGGTTAAGGATTATGTGAAGGCAAAGGGCAGTCTTTATACCACTTCCTCTACTGTGGCAAGAGTGTTTGCTGCTCTGATCAGCTTTGTGCCCATGTGCATCTTTCTTGTGATGATGCTTGTGCTGAATAAGTTTTGGATCCTGCAGCAGCTTTTCAGTGTGTTTTCACTGATTCTGATGGTGATCGGTATGGTTCTTCTTTGCTCTGCTGTTGATAAATGGCATGGCAGGCGAGGTGCCGGCCGTATTGGAGGCGGGTTCATAGGAATCTGTTTTTACCTGTGTGGGATTGCATTTGTGACAGGTATTTATCTCTCTGGCTTAAGACAGCAGAATGTGTTTGATTTTACACGTGGGCTGGCAGTGGCAGCAGTGGCATCCTTTATATGCCTGTTCTTTACAGCATTTATGAAAAAAAGAACTGAAAAATGTGTGGACTGGATGGGACGTTTGCTTGGGCTTAGGGAGTTTATTAAAACAGCAGAGCTTGACCGTTTGAAGGCAATGGCAGAAGATAATCCGGAATGGTTTTATAGTGTACTGCCATACACCTATGTGTTCGGCCTTTCTGATGTATTTGCAAAGAGACTGGAAACCTTAGCTATTCCTGCACCTGAGTGGTATGTAAGCAGTTCCCCGGATTACGTAACATGGAATTATTATATGTTCAGCAGGCAGATGTCAAAGAGCATGCAGCATGTAACAAGCACCCTTACCAAGGTGGATCCGGGAAGTTCATCAGGAGGCGGAAGCAGCGGAGGATCTTCCGGTGGAAGCAGCAGCGGAGGCTTTTCTGGCGGCGGTTTTGGCGGCGGAGGCGGCGGAAGCTGGTAATGCCGTTTTAGAAATATTAAGAAAATAGTATAGGATGTTTCCGGAATTACGGTAAACATAAAAAGACACGAGGAGGAATTGTGTTATGATCAAAGCAGTAGTAGGCGCTAACTGGGGCGATGAGGGAAAAGGAAAGATTACCGATATGCTGGCTCAGGAAGCGGATGTTGTTGTAAGATTCCAGGGAGGAGCTAATGCAGGACATACCATCGTCAATGACTATGGCAAATTTGCACTGCATACACTTCCATCTGGTGTATTTTCCGGTCGTACCACAAGTGTGATCGGAAATGGTGTGGCATTGGATATTCCTATATTTTTTAAAGAATATAATGAGATTGTCAGCAGAGGCGTACCGGCACCTAAGATCCTGATCTCTGACAGAGCACAGATCGTTATGCCTTATCATCCTCTGTTTGATCAGTATGAGGAGGAAAGACTGGGAGGCAGATCCTTTGGATCTACCAAATCAGGTATTGCACCTTTCTATTCCGACAAATATGCAAAGATCGGTTTTCAGGTAAATGAACTGTTTGACAATGAGAAACTGAGAGAGAAGGTTGAAAGCGTTTGCCAGGTTAAGAATGTTATGTTAGAGCATCTTTACCATAAGCCGCTTCTGAATCCGGATGAGATCATGGATAAGCTGATGGAATACAAAGAAATGGTTGCTCCATATGTAGGAGACGTATCTCTTTTCCTGTGGAACGCACTGAAAGAAGGGAAAGAGATCCTTCTTGAGGGACAGCTTGGTTCCATGAAAGATCCTGATCATGGTATCTACCCAATGGTTACATCTTCTTCTACACTGGCAGGCTATGGTGCCATCGGTGCGGGAGTTCCTCCATATGAGATCAAGAAGATCATTGCTGTAAGTAAAGCATATTCCAGTGCTGTAGGTGCTGGGGCATTTGTATCTGAGATCTTTGGTGATGAGGCTGATGAACTGAGAAAACGCGGCGGTGACGGCGGCGAGTTTGGGGCTACTACCGGACGCCCAAGACGTATGGGATGGTATGACTGCGTTGCTTCCAAGTATGGCTGCCGTATCCAGGGAGCTACAGATGTGGCATTTACAGTTCTTGATGTCCTTGGATATCTGGATGAGATCCCGGTTTGTGTAGGATATGAGATCGACGGTCAGGTAACAACTGATTTCCCAACTACCTGCAAGCTGGAAAAAGCCAAACCTGTACTGGAAAAACTTCCGGGATGGAAATGTGATATCCGCGGGATCAAGAAATACGAGGATCTTCCGGAAAACTGCAGAAATTATATTGAGTTTATTGAGAAGCAGATCGAGTGCCCGATCACAATGGTTTCTAACGGACCGGGAAGAAATGATATTATTTACAGAAACAGGTAAAAGTTTTGAGGGACCGGCCAGTGGAGAACAGCTTGCTGGTCCCTCTTTTTATCTGTCAGGAAGGCGGAAGTATTATGAAAAATTTAAAAAAGGCAGCTGCGATTTTAGGAATAGTGGTTCTTCTGCTGGCAGCCTGTATGCCAATGTTTTTTGCAATGACAGATAGCGATCTGTTCAGGGCTTCCTGGGGAGTAGCTATTCTTGTGCCTGTTCTTGGATATCTGTTCTGGATGATGTACAGGCTGCTGGATAAAAGAAAAGGGAGTGCAGAGGGTAAAATGAAAAATGTGATTTTTGATGTAGGACTGGTTCTGGTTGACTTTGACTGGCAGGGGTATCTTAAGTCTTTTGGCTTTCCGGAGGAAGAGAATAAGCTGATCGGTGAAAAGGTATTTCTAAGCCAGCAGTGGAATGAGAGGGATCGAGGCCTTTATGATGAGGAAACTTACGTAAAGGCTTTTGAAAGCGCGTTGCCGGAATATGCACAGGACGTAAGGAAGGTTCTGGAAGGGTCCGGTAAAACTATTAAGGTGCGGGACTATGCAGATACCTGGACAAAGTACCTGAAAAGCAAAGGATATCATCTGTATGTGCTTTCCAATTACTGTAATTATGTATTAGAACAAACAAGAAAAGATCTTACTTTCCTGAAAAATATGGATGGGATCATTTTTTCCTGCGAAGTGCAGCAGCTGAAACCTGAAAAGGATATTTATGAAACCTTGCTTGGCAGATACGGGCTGAAAGCAGAAGAAAGTGTATTTTTGGATGACAGGGCTGAGAATTGTGAGGCCGCCAGAAAACTTGGCATCCATGCCATTCAGTTTCATGATTTTAAGCAGGCAGTGGCTGAGCTGGAGAAGCTGGGTATAAAATAAATGCGGAAAGCAGTCCTTATCTGTACCGCATTCCGCATTTTCCAGGGGAGGATATAAGTTACAGTAACTGTTTGGTGCCGGCAGAAGCCAGTCTGCTGAACAGTTACTTTTGTTTTATCATTTGTAATGGCGTCATTGAAGGGGTTCAATGAACAATCATAGTATAGGCATATAGAATTGATTTTATACAAGGAAAAAACCGCGTAATCTGCTAAAAGAATTGCGTAATGATTTAAAAGATGTTATAATGGACGAAATCCGGCCTGCAGATGCAGGACCTAAGGAAATGAAAATGAATCTTATTTGAAAAGAGGAACCAAGAAATGAGTGACAAGACCATTTTAGAGCAGTGGCGTGGGATTGCCTATGATCAGCAGGCAGACCGCAATAAACTCCAGAGATTCTGGGCAAACTATTTTAACATTGAAAAAGGTATTTATGAGCAGCTTTTAGAGAATCCGGATGAGGTTGTTACCGGTACAGTAAAAGAGCTTGCTGAGAAATATGGACAGGAAGTACTTACCATGGTAGGTTTCCTGGATGGTATCAATGACAGTCTGAAGATTAAGAATCCTATTGAGACTATGGATGAGAATACAACTGTAAGCCTGTGCTTTGACAAAGAACTTCTGTATAAGAACATGGTAGATGCAAAAGCAGACTGGCTGTATGAGCTGCCTCAGTGGGATAAGATCTTTACTCCTGAGAAGAGAAAAGAGCTTTATTTTGGAGCAAGAGGAGTTCAGGAACTGTGATCAAGCCTCATAAAGTAGGCCGTAATGATCCATGTCCTTGCGGCAGCGGCAAAAAATATAAATATTGCTGTGGCAGAAATAAATAAAACGGTTTTTTAGATGAACGTATTCATTTTTTCGGCAGGTATTCTTTGCCTGACCTATTATATAGTGATTATTATCCATGCAGGTATTACTGCAGATTTTGCATGGATCTGGCCTGCAGGAACTGTTCTTTTATGGGGATGGTGTCTGGCCAGACGACACATGGAGCGATGTGGTACTTGCAGCTTCCGGGCTGGATCAGTATGGCAGGTTATGTGCTGCTGGCAGCAGGTATTTGCTTATTTACATTTCTGTTGATCTGTGTGATACACGGGATGCAGGCAAAAGGTAAACCGGGACTTGAGTATGTAGTTGTTCTTGGCGCACAGGTGAGAGGGAAGAA
>NZ_JAYFUY010000009.1:0-2225 GCF_059933065.1 Blautia sp. HA3515
CTTCATCCGGATCCTGGGGAAGGGCCATGCCCCTGCAGAAATCATTCCCTGAACCGGTGGGAATATAGCCAAAGATCACACTGCGAAGATCACAGATCCCGGTAAGTACCTCATAAATGGTACCGTCTCCGCCTACTGTCACCAGTGTTACAGGCGCATCTGGAGTACCAAGACTGCTGATCTGTCTGGAAAGAGTGGTGGCATGTCCTACGTGCTCTGTAAGATAACTGCGAAATTCAATATTCTGCTGAAGCAGCCGCGCCCGCAGGCTGTTCCAGATACACTTGCCCATGCCAGATCTGGATTTGGGGTTCACTATAAAGTAATACATTTTTCTCTCCCTGTGTTTACAGCTTTTTATTATCCACTGATGGGTATCATATGGATGCAGGTCTTTTGATCCTGGCATCATAATAACATTGTAACATCTGATTTACAAATGGTTTTTTCTTTAGAATTATGAAAAAAGTGTAAACAAGTCAGACGACGAAAAGCGCAGAAAGCGTTCTTTTAAGCCTTGCTGGAATTATAGCTGCGGATATGGTATACTGCAAAAAAGAGACCTTGATCAGGGAGTGAAAGAATGAAGTCATTAGTAATTGCAGAGAAACCCTCTGTAGCCAGAGATATTGCCAGAGTCTTGCACTGTGGCAGGAAGGGCAATGGGATGCTGGAGGGAGATCGATATATTGTTACCTGGGCACTTGGACATCTTGTGACTTTGGCAGATCCGGAGGAATATGACCGCAAGTATGAAAAGTGGGAGATGGGCACCCTGCCTATGCTTCCGGAGCATATGTGTCTGGTGGTGATCCGGCAGACAGCCAAGCAGTTCGGGGCTGTAAAGGCCCAGCTTTACCGAAAAGATGTGGATCAGGTGATCATTGCCACAGATGCAGGACGTGAGGGGGAACTGGTAGCCAGGTGGATCCTTGATAAGACCGGGTGTACCAAGCCTATCCGCAGGCTGTGGATCTCATCTGTAACAGACAAAGCGATCAAAGAGGGCTTTTCCAGCCTGAAGGATGGACATGATTACGATCATCTGTATCAGGCTGCAGCAGCCAGAGCAGAGGCAGACTGGCTGGTGGGCATCAATGGTACCAGGGCACTGACCTGCAAGTATAATGCCCAGCTGTCCTGTGGACGGGTCCAGACTCCCACGCTTGCCATGATCGCACAAAGAGAAGAAGAAATTAAAGAATTTGTACCAAAAGAATATTATGGCCTGACCCTGACGGCAGGTAATATCCGATGGACCTGGAAAGATGCCAAAAGTGGCAGCTTCCGTTCTTTTCAACAGGAAAGACTTGTGAAGCTGGCAAAGGAAGCTGCAAATACATCCCTTCAGGTGGTATCTGTAGAGAAAAAGGCGAAAAAAACAATGGCGCCAGGTCTGTATGACTTGACAACCCTTCAAAGGGAAGCCAATCAGAAGTATGGCTTTTCTGCGAAAGAAACATTAAATATCATGCAGCGGCTTTATGAGAATCATAAGGTACTTACATATCCAAGAACAGATTCTCGGTATATCGGGAAGGATATCGTGCCTACTTTAAAGGAAAGACTGAAGGCCTGTGGCACAGGTCCTTACCGTAAGCTGGCAGGTGCTTTGCTTACACGGCCTATCCAGACAAGCACCAGTTTTGTGGATGACAAAAAAGTAAGTGACCATCATGCTATCATACCTACCGAGCAGTTTGTACAGCTGGATCATATGACAAATGAAGAACGTAAGATCTATGATCTGGTGGTTAGGCGTTTTCTGGCAGTTTTATATCCTGCAAGCATGTATGAACAGGTGACTATGGAAGGCAAGGCAGCAGGTGAGACTTTTACAGCAGGCGGCAGGATCATAAAAAGCCTGGGCTGGAAGGAAATCTATCAGGAGGATCTTCTGGAAGAGGAAGATACGGATGATACAGCTCCCAGGGATCAAAAGCTTCCGGAGGTAAAGCAGGGGACTGTATTTACAGCAGGACAGGTGACGGTTACCTCAGGAAAGACAAAGCCTCCTGCCAGATTTACAGAAGCCACTCTGCTGGCTGCCATGGAGAATCCGGTAAGGTTTATGCAGACAAAAGACAAAGCTGCTGTGAAAACCATTGGTGAGACCGGAGGGCTGGGCACAGTAGCCACCAGGGCAGATATCATCGAGAAGCTTTTTCATGCGTTCCTTATGGAAAAGAAAGGAAATGAGATTTACCTTACTTCCAAAGCAAAGC
>NZ_JAYFUY010000010.1:0-9263 GCF_059933065.1 Blautia sp. HA3515
AGCTGTCCTTAAAGGGCAGCTATAATTTTTATAAAGCGAGGTCTTATTTATGAAGAACAAAAAAATTTGGACAGTAGGCTTGTGCGGAGCAATCTGTTTAAGCGTTGCAGGATTTACTTATGCAAATGCATTGGCTTCGGACACGCCAAAGGTTTCGACATCCGAAACAGAAAACACATCCGGTGTAGATATTCTCTATCAGGACACAGACGGTGGTCGAATCAGCACTGACGGTAAAAACTGGATTGCCGAGGCAGATTACGAAAAGAACAATACAGCACCGGATGTGCAGTGGTGGACAGCCGATGAGTATGAGGCATGGATGAACGAACAAAAAAAAGAAATGGAATCATTGATTGGAACCGGCGATGGTTGGTATGATGGACAAGGCGTATTCCATGAATTTACGAAAGAAAGCGTTGACGCAATGATGTCCAGTTATGAAGAAACGCTGGAAAGCATTAAAAATGGAGTATTGTATTCCAAAGACAGCGGCGATGGTGATACCTACTCAATGATTCCACCTACCGACGATGTGGTTTCCGATTATAGCGTTGACGTTATAACAGATAATGGTCAAAAGGTACACATTGGAAATTACTCAACAGTTGAAGAATTGAATGAGGCAATTTCTGATGCAGTTAAAACTGGACAGCTCACCCAAGAAGAAGCGGACGCAGCTCGTCAGTAATAAAGAAAACCAAACTGCCAGACAACGGTAAAAAACTGCCGTCGTTTGGCAGAAGCATTTTCACATGGCTATGAAGCGAATGCTCAGATATTCTCTCTAAAGAGGTATTGTTTACTTTTTCTAATACTAAAACGATACAGAATGTATTACAGCGAAGCTGTTGGAAAAATTGAAATGTACTTGCTTTGCCAGAAATATCATATGTCAGGTTGCGTTCAATATGAACCGACTAACGAAATGATGGTAGAACTGTATGGGGAAGAAAGAAAAATTGATAACTTCATGCCAGTTTTAGAAAAATATTTTAATCGCAAACCATGTAAAGTGATAGAAATGAATGGGGAACCAGATTATGGTGTTGGTGATTTTAGAATTGGATAGGAACATAATGCAAGTATTTGTTGGAAGGGAAGCGAAAACATCGGAAAAATATTATTGATATCTTTTAATGATAATGAAGAAGAAATAATAGAGTCTGTTCTTGCTGCTTTGGGAACAGGACGAAATATATATTGTGATGAAAATAATATAAAGCCATTAAAGATACATTATGGAGATATTGTTATTTTGTTGGATAAAAGAGAATTATTTCGAAAGCAGGAAAAAATAGATTTATCTTTTATAGAGTTTGAAATTTTGCATTTATTAATGCGAAGTCCCGGAAGAGTGTTTAGCAAAGAACAAATATATGATATCATATGGAATGAACCTTATTCCGGTGATTATAATGTGGTTATGCGACATATCTGCAACATTAGAGAAAAGATAGAGGATGATCCGGGCCAACCAATGTATATACAAACGGTGAGAGGTGTAGGATATCGGTTTAACGGGAATTTAGGCAGCGAGTGAAATCGCTGCCTATTATTATGGTTTTACAAAGAAGGAAGTTTGTTATGAGAAGATCTTTGTATTTCAGGAGCCTCCTGTTTGAGATATTTGGACGGGTTTTGATGTATCAATTCCAACTCTTTTGTTTCTTGCTTAAAGGAAACGTATTGAGTATTTATTGACTTCTTTTTGGAAATAAGATTTGAAAGTTGCTCCTGTAACTTATTAGTATTAAGATGCTTCAGATCCATGCCATTTTCCTGTAAAATATGTTTAGCACCAGCGAAAAGAATAATTTGAGATTCATATTTACGGAAATAACGATCCGGATCTTTGGAGCTTTTATAATGGTCATCGTAAATTTTATTTTTCTGATATTGTTCAGCATATTTTAGCATTTCTCGAAGCTGGCGTATCTGAGACTCGAGAGAAACAACAGTGGTATTTACTTCTTTTCGCTGCATATGTAACAAGGCTATGCGGTCTTCAAGTTCTGAAAAATTATGTAGATTATGTGTAAGCATCTTGTTATATTCAGCAGAGATAATTTTTAAATTTTCCTTATTTGCCCATTTCTGAAGCCCAATGTTTCCTGCTGTATTGGGAGCGTTGGTGTCTATTAACTTATTACGAACAGAAGGAACAATAGCTCTCTGACGTTTATTTTCAATGCATTCTTTGATACGTTCTTTAGTAAAATTTTTTCCTAAAAATTTAGCACTTCCACGCACTGGACGGGACATATCGGGAGAACGAAAGGTAATGTATTTTCTGCTGTTTTCGCCAAATTCTGCGTTTTTTATTTCATATCCTTTAGCTTCCATAAATGCAAGAAATTCTGAGTAAGTGGAAACAATTCGGATTGTCTGGTTGATATCTTTTCGCAGCTGAGCTTTTTTACTGGATTCAGATTTATTTGCAGCCCATTCATTGTATTTCATTCCCTTTTTACCATCTGGCATAATTGTGGACAGGTTATGTTCCTGGCATAAAGTGTCGCTGATATTTCGTATTTTCCAGTAATTCTTTTTACAGTCATGATAATGAGAAAAAGTGATATTATCTGCAGAACAGAAAATCAAATGGTTATGTACATGACCTTTATCAGTGTGTGTTGTCAGAACATAGGAGTATTTTCCCTCCAGTAAGCGATCCGCAAGTTCTTTGCCGATTTGATGAGCTTCTTTATAGGAAACTTCATCAGGGGAAAATGCCTGAATCAGATGAAATGCTTTATTTGCATTGTACGGATCTCTGCGGTCATGTGTGTGATCCAAAGTGTATTTAAAGTCAAGAGCTGCTGTTTCGGGAGAGCAGGCAAAGGAAGAAATATATAGTTTCTGGTCTGTTTTATCTGGATTGCAGATGTACTCTATTGCTTTATCAACGGTTGTTTTGATACCATGGATTTTTGTAATTGCCATATTTTTTCCATTAACTCCTTTATATCGTCAAGATCCTTTTTGTAAACTGTATTGGTGCTGTTTATACGACGGGTGATCTGATTCAAATTACTGCTGATATTGCCCAGCAGGGTATTCATTTTTCGAATATGAGAGTAGTCTACTTCATATACAAATCCATATAAAATCATTTTCCGCAGAAAGGCAGATTTGCTTTTCATCCTGGAAAGACGATATTTTTCTTCTAAAATATATTGTTCATCATCGTTCAAATAAAATTGTACGGGATGAATTCTGGTACGTTTGCTCATTGAAATCCTCCAATCTGGTTTTTTCTATAAAAAAGAGTACAAAAAAACTGTCTAACCAGTTCGGCTATGACAGTTATGCTACTTGGCTGTATGCTGTTTTGGACAGATGTATCTGCAGTTTATTTTAACAGGAGTAGGCGGAAGCGTCAAATTAAGAAATTATAAAATATGAGAGGGCCAGGGATACTCCCTGATACATTTTGGCAAAATAAACCGAAAGGGAAATTTGGCAAAATGAGCCAGATGTCATGACACTGGCAGTGCTTGCTTCTTTTGGGGTGTAGCCTGCAAAGCAGGCTATGCAAAAGCTATAAAAGATAAATAGAGCTGTGAGAAGTGGTTGAGAATACAATCTTGATAGCGTATAATCAGAACAAGAAATCGTAAGTGAGGGATAAATTTGAAACGTGAAGAAATTTTTCAATATGTAAAAGAGCAATATGGAACTGAACCGGAATATTTATGGAAAAAAGATCCTGATTCTGCAGTGCTTCGACATAAAAATGGAAAATGGTATGCTATAATTATGGCAGTGGAAAAGGAAATACTGGGATTAGAAGAAAATGGTAGAGTTGATATCCTGGATGTGAAATGTGATCCTGATCTGGTTGGGATGATCATTCAAACGTATGGGTTTTTGCCAGGATATCATATGAATAAGCAGCATTGGATTACAATTCTTCTGGATGATTCTGTTAGTGAAGCAAAAACTCTGGATTTTTTGGATATGAGTTATGATTTAATTGACGGTGGGAGGTAATTAAAAAGGAAGCCTTTCAGAACGAATCTCTGATCGGCTCCCGTGTATTTATTCTGGATATGTATAAGTGGATCTTTGCAACAGGATATTTTCCCAGTCTCGTTCATGACGCAGCACCCGGAGAATATGAATCTCTTTTGTTTGTTCCATTATAATATAAAAAATAATAGATGGCGGAAAAGATTTTTTATGTATGGAATATCCTCTGTACAAAATTTGAGTTCGGGGAAAGGCAGTACTGAACTGACTCAAATTCTGCATTTGTTCTTTCAGATCAGATTGAAAACGGTCAGCACGTTGCTGGCCGAATTCTTCTTCAATATAATCTGCAATGTCTGTGACATCGTAAAGTGCTTCCCAGGTTAAAATAATCTTATAATCTTGCATTTCTTCGTGCATCCCTTAATTCTGTGATTTTGCGAAAAGCATCTTCCAGTGGCAATTCACGACCAGCTTCCATATCATCAATTCCCCGGTCTAACATACGGAGAAGATGATTGTTTTCCTGGTTTTTATCGGTTGTAGGGATTTTTTTTGTTAATTCCATGAAATCACTCCAATCATACGGTTTATAAATAGTGTATGTTGTTCAGAAGTATCTATCCATAGTTTAACATAGAATGGGTAGTAATACAATAAAATTATTTTGCAGGGGTATCCGTCAGACCCAGAAGATATTCGCAGGAAACATGAAATATTTCGGCCAGTGCGACAACTTCATAGTCAGGTACAAAACGTGTGCCTTGCTCAATTCGCAGGATTGCCAGATCATTAAAATCATATCCTGCAAGCTGTAATTTAGTAGCGAGTGTTTTCTGAGTAAGATTATGAGCCTTTCGTAATTCTTTTACCCGTTGTCCTATTCTGTTTTTACTGTTCGTTTTTTTATCCCAATAAATAATCATTCTGATCCTCAAAAGTTCTCTAAAGATGAAGTATCATTATTGATTTTAAGAAAAAATATTGATACTATACTTCTAAAGATGAAGTTTTAAAAAGTTTATTTGATTTTTGAAATAGAAAAATGATAATGCTGCCTGTAAAGAGCAATAATTCTGTGGAGAGGTGGAAGAAAGATGAATGAATTTTATGAAGCAGTATCGAATTTATTAGAGGAAATGCGCTGTGATTCCGGGGAAAGAGAATATACATTACAACCAGAAGAGTGGAGAGAAGCTGAGAAAAACTTGAAACAAATACAAAGGAAGCTGCCAATACATCTGGAAAAAATGTCAGAGCGTGAGCAGAATTTCTGGAATAAATATCTGGATCAGTTAGAACATTTTCATTATGAAGAAGAACAGAGGGCGTATTACCAGGGGATGATGGATGTGATTGAATTCCTTATCAATATAGGAGCAATAAAGAAATCCACGAATGTTAAGAATATGATAGAAAAATATGCACGTTAAGAGTGGCGGTATGGGAAAACCATGCCGCCTTAGTTTATAGAAAATTTTTTGATATTCAGAGGGAAAGAATAAAAAGTGTATATCTATTTATTTTTATGTTATTATTAAAAAAAGATCACTCTACAAATGAGAAAAATTGTAGCTTATGGTTGGAAGGGAAGAGGAAAATATAAATATGATTGTATCTGAATTGAAAATTTACAATTTCCGTCGATTCAAGTCAGTGAATGGTTTGCCTGGATTAAAAATTACGTTTCACAAAGGCTTAAATGCTTTGATTGGAGAGAATGATTCTGGAAAAACAGCAGTGATTGATGCGCTTAAGTTAGTTTTGTTAACGGAAAGTAATGAGTATATTAGACCTGTAGATGATGATTTCTATAAGCCAATTGGTGGAGAGGCTTGTTCAGAGTTTAAAATTGATTGTACCATTACAGAGTTTGCCCAAAATGAGGCGAAAAATTTTATTGAATATTTGACGTTTAAAAAGAATGGTGACAATGTAGAATATATGCTTGAACTTCATTATCGTGCCTGGAAAGAAGGACACAAAATTTTTCAGGAATTACGTGTAGGTGACATAGAAGAGGGGATTTCGATTGATGGAAAAGCTAGAGATTTGTTGAAAGCGGTCTATTTGAAACCACTTCGTGATGCTGAACGTGAAATGAGTTCAGGGCGTAGCTCTAGAATTTCGCAAATACTTCTTAGTCATCCAGTTTTCAAAGATAAAAAAGAACATATGCTTAGGGAAATTTTTCAAGAGGCAAACGAGAAGATAGAAAATTACTTTACGGATGATGTAAATGGAAAGCATATTCTTCAAACAATTCGCAATAATTTGGAATCGTTTAACGATAAGGGACAGGCCAGCAATGCAGAGTTAAGAACATCTGATATTCAGTTAAAGGCTATACTTGAATCTTTATCGCTAAATGCGCCAGAGCTTAATCCTGGCTTGGGGGAACTAAATTTGTTATTTATCGCGGCGGAATTATTACTTCTTAAGGATGATATTGATGGAGGTATGAAATTGGCTCTAGTTGAGGAATTGGAGGCCCATTTGCATCCGCAAGCGCAACTTCGATTGATTAGCTATCTTCAAAATGAATATAATGAGAACAATGTACAGATTATTATATCTACACATAGTCCAATTCTTGCCTCTAAGATCAATCTTAAAAATCTTATTTTAATGAAATCTGGTTGGGGGTATGATTTGGCTGAAGGAAAGACAGGGCTTCAAAAGGGAGATTATCTGTTCCTTCAGAGATTCCTTGATTCAACGAAAGCGAATTTGTTTTTTGCAAAAGGCATTATAATGGTAGAAGGTGATGCAGAGAATATTTTAATTCCTGTGATTGCAGATATCCTTGGTTATCCGTTGGAAAAATATGGAATATCTCTTGTGAATGTAGGAAGTACAGCCTTTTTGAGATATAGTAGAATTATGGTAAGGAAAGATGGAAGTACTATTGGAATTCCGGTTTCTGTGATTACCGATTGTGATGTAAGGCCGTATGATATTGATGAAGAAACGAAGGAAAGAAGATTAAATGAAAAGATATCTGAATCAGCTCAGGCAGAAGAAGAAAAAAATAAAAAATACACCAACGGCTCAGTTCGAGGATTTACATCACCACGTTGGACCTTGGAATATTGTATTGCATTGAGTTGTTTTTCAGAGGATTTTCATAAATCAGTCCATTATGGGAAGAAAATTTTAAATGCAAGAGAATATATTTCATTGACTGAAGAAAAAATCATTGAAGCTAATCAAGAAATGGAAGAAGAAAACAATCAATGGAATGATTTGCCAGATTGGGAAAAAGCATATGAAATTTACAATTTAATGCTCGATGGAGACGGAAAGAGTAGTTTAAAAGCTATTGTTGCTCAATGTTTAGCTTCAGTTCTACGTTGGAAAATGTCAGTAATACCAGAACAATTCAGGCAAGAAAAGATGTTTGATCTTGATTTGTATAGGATGAAGATAGCAGATGAAAAGAAAGCTTAACAGGAACTAAAATCTATGATTGAAAGAGATCAATTTTTAAGCTATATTGTGAAAGCTATTAAATATGCAGCTGGAGAAGCGATATAAGGGAGGCTTCTATGAAGGAATGGGAAATTTCCAATCAAGATATTGAATCAACTGAAAAACTTCTTCTTCCAGAGGGAGCACACTTTTCAGAAGATGCAAGAAATGTTATACGTTGTTGGCATTCAACGGATGTTGCAGCTTGTCCGGGGAGTGGAAAGACAACAGTTCTTCTTGCAAAATTGAAGTTGTTGGCTGATAGAATGCCATTTGCAAACGGTGCAGGAATTTGTGTATTATCTCATACAAATGTTGCGGTAGATGAAATCAGAAAAAGATTATCAGGCTATGCAGATAAACTTATTAGTTATCCAAATTATATTGGTACGATTCAGTCATTTGTTGATAAGTTCATAACCATGCCATATCTGCGAAATATTATAGGGCGAAATGTGCAAGCGGTTGATGATGTGACTTATGCACAGCATATGCTTAGCAGAATGCAAAATAATAAAAAATATAGTGCACTTGAGTATGTTGTAAAAAATAATTTTATTACTAATAAGAAAATTTACAGAACGGCTTGAACATACGCAGGCAGTGTATATAGGAAAAGACGGTGCCCTTTGTATCGAAAAACAAAAGAAAATTTTAGCTGGAGCAGATAAAGTATCTGTCAAACAGTATAAAATGTTGATCTATGATCTCCTTAAAGAGGAAGGCATAATGAAATTTAAAGATGCCTATAGATATGCTAAAACTGCAGTTAATAATTTACCAGAAACATATACAGCTTTATTTTCATCACGATTTCAATATGTATTTATTGATGAATATCAGGATTGTGATGATGTTCAACGACAAGCAATAAATGCAATATTTAATACAGAAAGTTGTACAGTAATTAAAATTGGAGATTCAGACCAGGCTATTTATAATTCTTCGGAAAATGAAACATCCGATTGGATTCCAAATGACGGATTCTTACCGATTGTAACATCGTGTAGATATAGTCAGGAAATTGCTGATGCAATTTGTAGATTAAGAAAAGATAACGCTAATATTATAACATTAGCAGGTACAACGGGTGTTAAACCAGTGTTACTTGTTTTTGATCCAGAGAAAATAGATAGAGTGCTTAGTGGTTTTATCAATGCATTGGAGGTACATGGCCTTTATGATAGTGAAGGTGTATATAAAGCTATTGGTGCAGTGAAAAAAAAGGAATCATCTGGACTTAAAATAGGTAGTTATTGGTCGGAATTTGACAGTTCTCCAAAGAAATCTGGTGAATATAATTATTGGATATTGTTAGATGATATCATGACAAGTTTATTAGAAGGAAAGCTATATAAAACAGAACGTATTATTCGTAAACTTTTATGCCGAATATTTCATTATGCTAAAGTTCGACATCCGATATCAGGCAGGGAATTTTCTACAATTACAATAAAGCGGTTGCTTGACGATGAATATCGAGAGATATATCGTCAGTGGATATACGACCTGTCAGGATTACAAAATATTGATAGAGAAAACATTGATTGTTTAATGAGACAAAAGATAAATGAGCTTTTAAAAGTTAAGAATTTTCAATCAGCAGATATTTTTGAGTGTTTGCCAGAAAATTTTCTTGATAAGAATATTGTTGTAAATCAAACAGAAAAATCTGAAAAAAATATATTCATTGATCTGATCAGAGGACTATAGAATTTAACACAATTCATGGAGTTAAGGGAGAAACACATGATGCAACTCTTTATCTTGAAACGGATAGAAAAGGTGCATCGGATTTAAAAAGAATTCTTCCATAT
>NZ_JAYFUY010000011.1:0-2521 GCF_059933065.1 Blautia sp. HA3515
TGTGTTTTACACAAAGTCTATCTTGGAACTGTATGGGATGGTATGAGGCAGGGATGATTATGGATTATGTAATGATACGGAAAATAACGATTGGCAAGGGTGTTATTTATTCGTTGAGTTGTGTGCGATAATACTGCAGAAACAGATATGTCTTATATATCAGGGCTTCGTTTTCGGATTTCTCCCGCGCGCTTATTATCTCTGTCATTTGCCAAACTCACGCCTACGGCGTTCAGACACAGCAAATAACAGAGAAGCTAGCGCAGTCGAAATCTGCGAAAGCCTCGCATGATATATAATCCATATGCTTTTCTGCGTATAACGAACACTACTTTGTATTAAATGTTCAGCTTGCCAATGGTTATTTTACTGTATCTGAAGTGAGGGATTTATGAGCGGAAAATTATATCTATGTGCAACACCGATTGGGAATCTGGAGGATATTACATTTCGGGTTCTGCGTACATTGAAAGAGGTGGATCTGATCGCAGCGGAGGATACCAGGAATAGTATTAAGCTGCTGAATCATTTTGAGATAAAAACGCCTATGACAAGCTATCATGAATACAATAAGATTGATAAAGGGATGGTACTGGTTGAAAAGATGCGCCAGGGCACCAATATTGCCCTGATCACAGATGCAGGTACCCCGGGGATTTCTGATCCGGGGGAGGAACTGGTCTCCATGTGTCATCAGGCGGGGATTGAAGTGACCTCTCTGCCAGGTCCAGCTGCCTGTATTACAGCTCTTACCATGTCCGGACTTCCTACCAGGCGATTTGCTTTTGAAGCCTTTCTTCCGTCTGATAAGAAAGAGCGCAGGGCGGTTCTGGAAGAACTGAAGAATGAAACAAGAACTATGATTATTTATGAAGCACCACATCATCTGTTAAGCACTCTGGAAGAGTTAAGAGAGGCTCTTGGCAACAGGAAAATGACCTTATGCCGGGAACTTACCAAGAAGCATGAGACTGCATTTCCTTACCACAATAGATGATCTTCTGGCATATCATAAGGACAGCAAGCCTTTAGGAGAATGCGTGCTGGTAATCCAGGGAAGAAGCAGAAAAGAGATGGAAAAGGAAGCCCAGGCATCCTGGGAAGAGATTTCTGTTGAGGAGCATATGGAACTTTATGAAAAGCAGGGCATGCCGCGTAAGGAAGCCATGAAGCAGGTGGCAAAGGATAGAGGCGTGACTAAAAGAGAAATTTATAAGTATCTGATCCAGTGAAGCAGAGGACTTTTGGCCGCTTACAGGTGACACTGTGCCAGGTATTCTTGATTGTATATAAATGGGGAAGAAAGGTGAAAGTGTGGCAGGAATAAAGGATGTTGCAAAACTGGCGGGAGTTGGTGTTGGAACTGTGTCCAGAATGATCAATGAAAGTGGATATGTTTCCATTGATACAAGAGCGAAGATAGAAGCTGCGATGAAAGAGCTGGATTATACACCCAATGAGCTTGCCAGAAATCTTTATTACAAAAAAGCGGCATCATTGCCGTACTGGTTCCGAATGTGCTGAATCCTTTTTTTGCCCAGTTTATTGACTGTGTAGAGGGAGAACTGCGTAGAGCCGGATTTAAAATCATGCTTTGCAACACCTTGAAGGATGTGAAGTCAGAAGCTGAATATCTGGATCTTTTGAACAGACATATTGTGGATGGGGTGATCGCAGGTATGTCTTCCCTGGATGAAAGTGAATATTCCAGGATCCAGAAGCCTGTCGTTGCCCTTGACCGTTATCTTGGAGAACATATCCCTGTTGTAACAGTAGATCATAAAGAAGGTGGAAGACTGGCAGCAGAAGTACTGCTTGCCAGTGGATGCAAGAAGATCTCTTCATTTCAGAAGTACTGCTGAGAAAAAGTCCCTGTACCATGACCGTCACACAGAATTTCAGAAGATCATGGATGAGCGTGGTGTGGAAACTTATTGCTATAATTTGGACTGGCGCCGACTTGATATCGAGTATTATCATCAGGTAGTGGAAGAAATATTTGAAAAAAGGGTTGAATTTGATGGTGTATTTGGAGTAGACCGGCTGGCTATTGAATGCATGAATGGTCTGATCAGGCAGCATAAGAATATTCCTCAGGATGTAAAGATCGTGTCATATGATGGAACTTATATTACAGAGATCGTTGAGCCTAAGATCAGTACGATTGTTCAGCCCATTGACAAAATGGCTGAAGCATCTGTTCAGTGTATGTGTGAGCTGATCAGTGGGAAAAAAATCAAAAACCGCCAGATTATTTTAAAACCCACATTCCGAAAAGGAGGTACAACAATTTAGAAAATTGAAAGTTTTGCACAAAAAACAGTTTGTTTTGTGCAGAATAAACACCTGAAATTAGATAGAATGAACGAAAAATGAAAAAAATGCATAAGTGTATTGACAAAAACGCATAAAAAAAGTATAAGAAATTTAAAAGAGTTGGAAAATTAAATTTTGTTTTTAATGAATGTGGAACGCGTTCCATACAGAAAAAAACAGGCTCTCCAATTTTTAACCCGTAAAT
>NZ_JAYFUY010000012.1:0-2754 GCF_059933065.1 Blautia sp. HA3515
ATTTAACAAGTTCCCTTCGGAATCCTCTGGATCTTGCCTGGGCAACCGTAGACTCCTCAGGACCTTTGATCTCCACAATGTTACAATCTTCTCCTTTGCTATTTTCTGCCAGTACTCTTGCTGCCAACTGACCTTCCAATTCATAATCAATAGAAATCAGTGCAGCACATCTGTTTCGGTAGCATAAATTTTTCGTGATCAGGATCACCGGAACCTTCTTTTTTTCTGCTTTTGTCAGGATTTCCGGAAGTATTTTTTCATCCCTTGGAAAAACTGCCAGATAATCAATATCCATCTCCAGAAGAGCTTCTATATCTTTTTTCTGCCATTCTGCTGTTACTGTTTCTGGTTCATGATAGATCAACTCCATATTCTTTTCCCTGGCAGCATCATTTAATTCATTCACCAGCTTTACAGTCCCATGGGTCCTCACCCTCTGCCATCGAAAAAGCCACCCTCTGTTTGGCCTAAGCCTCAGCTTCCGTTACTTCTATCTTTTTTTCTTTTTTCTCATGACCAATGTATTTCCAGACAGTTGCTGATAATAAGATCACTACCACAAGAAATATCCTTGCTTTTTTCGATTTTTTACTGTCCATAGCTTTTCATTTTGCCCCCTTTTGCCCGGATTTCTAATTGATTCTCATAACTGCCCGATACCCTCACAGATACATGGCAATACACATGTTTAAATTTATTTTAATCTCTTATGTTTATATCATGTGATTAAATGATACTTCAAAACTATGGAACCGTAAATATTGTATCCTTTGATTTTCTTATAAAATTATTTGATAAAATTTCATTCTAAATGGAACACTTTCCATCCATGTTGACTTTCCATCCTGCCAATGCTAAAGATAAAGATATCAAGTTCTTATCGGTTTTATGTCAATGCCATAATGAACTGCTCATACAGGGCGAGAAGGAGGAAATATGAACTCAAATTTCAGAAATGCAGCCGGTAAAGTTGCCATTATCACAGGAGCTGCCAGAGGAATCGGAAAAGGCTGCGCTATGGCGCTGGCGGGAGAAGGAGTACATGTAGTAATTGCAGATATTCTTCCTGATATCCAGGATGTATGGAATGAGATCCATGAAGCTTATCCTCAGATACAGGGCTTTGGCATGATCGTAGATGTGACCAAAGAAAATGAAATGAAAGAACTTATCGACCGTACTGTTGAAATGTTCGGTCATCTGGATATTATGTACAACAATGCAGGGATCAACGGTGGAGAATGTCTTATCACAGATGTCACTCCTGAGCTAATCGACAAGGTGTTTAATGTAAACTTTAAAGGTTTCGCTTATGGCTGTAAATACGCAGCGATCCAGATGAAAAAGCAGGGTTATGGAACTATCGTAAATACAGGCTCCTGGTACGGCAAAGTAGGCCATGCAGCTTCCGGTATTTATGGTGCTTCCAAAGCAGCCATCCATACCATGAGCCAGGCACTGGCACTGGAGCTTGCCCCTTATGGAATCACAGTCAACTGCATCTGCCCCGCACTTGCTGATACAGAAATGCACTGGGCATATTTAAGAAAAACAGCTGCAGAAAAGGGCACTACCTTTGAAGATGAAATAGCTGCTGAACTGCCAGGCATCCCACTTGGCCGTCTTGGTACAGGTGCTGATTCTGCGGGAGCTATTCTATGGCTGGCTACCCAGTCCGGCTCTTATGTAACAGGACAGCTGATCAACATTAACGGAGGCATGGATTTTACCTGATCTCTCAGATGCTTATCCGCTTATGACCCACAGACCTGAGTATTTATCAGGTCTGTACATTACAGGAGGTATTCTCATGTCTTATACAAACTTACCAATTGAAAAAGCGCGCACTTACTGCGAAACCATATTTCAGAAACATGGCTTTACTCCTGAAGAAAGCCGTGGAATTACAGATGTAGTCCTTACTGCTGATCTGTATGGAATCGAATCCCACGGGATCCAGCGAATGATCCGTTATCACAATTCTATTGTAAAAGGTCTGGTAGATCCTAAAGCAAAGCCAGTAACTGTTTTTGAAACTCCTGTTTCTGCAGTGATTGACGGAAACCATACAATGGGGCAGGTAACCGCCAGAACCTCCATGGAACTGGCAATCAGTAAAGCGAAAGAGCATGGCTTTGGATCGGTCACTGTAAGAAACTGCAACCACTACGGAATTGCAGGCTATTATCCAAAGCTGGCAGCAAATGAAGATCTTCTCGGATTTTCAGCTACTAACACAGAAGCAATTGCTATTCCTACTTTCGGTAAGCAGCCTATGCTCGGTACAAGCCCTCTGGCACTTTGCATGCCTGCAGATCCATATGATTTCTGGTTCGATGTTGCAACAACAGTTGTTCCCAGAGGTAAAATCGAGATTTACAACAAACGGGGTGAACCATTAAAAGAGGGCTGGGCTGCAGATGAATATGGTCACAGCTGCCAGGATGGACAACATGTTCTTGACAATATCAAAGCCAAAAACTATGGCGGAATCTTCCCAATCGGTGGTTTTTCCACGGATACAGGTTCCCATAAAGGCTATGGCCTTGGCATTATTGCAGAACTTTTTACAGGCATCTTCTCTGGCGGCCATACTTCTCCTCACGTAGAAAATGGTGGAATGGGTGATACATCTTTTCATTTTATGGCTATTGACTACGGTATTTTCGGGGACAAAAAAGAAATCAAAGACAGAATGTCCACTCTGCTTCGTGAATTACGGGAAAGTCCTAAAGCAGAAGGCCATGACCGTAT
>NZ_JAYFUY010000013.1:0-4714 GCF_059933065.1 Blautia sp. HA3515
GGGCAATTCCTTCCAGGTACGGATAAGTGCTATGCCGATACCACTTGCTTTAAAATCTCCTGCCTGTACGGATACACTGCTCATGTCAATTTTCAGTGGGATTGTCAGTGCTTTGATGGGGGACAGGTACCCTTCCTTGATTGCCTTAGGAAGGGTGTATTCGCTAAGCCAGGGATTCAAAATATACGCCAAGGTTCCGCATATCCCCACGGTCCGGTGTAGCTGTCACACCCAGCACATGGGCATCCGGGAAATGCTGCAGCACCCTCTGGTAGCTGTCAGAAATACAGTGGTGGGCTTCATCAATAATAATGGTATTAAAATAATCAGCCGGGAAACTTCCTAGCCTTTTCTCCCTCATCAGGGTCTGTACAGAGCCAACCACTACACGGAACCAGCTGCCCTGGCAGGAGCTTTCTGCTTTTTCCAAAGCACATCCAAGCCCCGTTGTTTTCATTAGCTTATCAGCGGCCTGATCCAGCAGCTCCCCTCTGTGTGCCAGAATCAGTACTCTGTCCCCATGCCGTACACAGTCTTCCGTTACCTTTGCAAATACCACCGTTTTTCCACAGCCCGTAGGAAGAACCAGCAGGGTTTTTAATACCCCGCTGTCCCACTGTTCAAAAATAGCTTCTTTTGCTTCCTTCTGATACGGTCTTAACTCCATTTAGAATCTCCCTGGTGTAAATGCCGGCTTTCCGTTATCTTTCGGATACAGCTTTTCAATGTAATTAAACTTCTTGCTTGGATCCTTAATGCCAGGCTTCAAGCCGATCTTTGCCCGTGCAATTTTGCCCGGCAGTGCGCCCCAGTCCATCCGCAGCTCTTCGCCCTCTTTTTTAAGGCCTGCACCACGGAACAGTTCCGACAGTTTCCACTCAAGACTGGTATGCAATACATAATTTTCACGAATAGTGATTTCACGTTCCGGAGCATGTACAGTAAAATACACAACCGCCATGTTGCATGGGGGAAGCTTCCCCTCCCCCTTTGATCTGCTGCGGTCAAACTTCTCAATAGTTACGTTATAGTCCCCTTCCGGGAGCGGTTCAAAATCCTGGGCATCCTGCTTAATAGAATCCTCCCAGCCTAATTCTCTTCCTTCTACTGCCATAATTCCTCATCCTCCTGATTTAATTAAACGGTACTTCCTGCTTCTCTTTCATTTCTTTGATTGCTGCATATACCTGATCCCAGCTTGCCACCAGCAGGCCTTCCACGATACCAGGGTTCACCTTGTCATAGTCCTTGATCTCCGTGCCAGTTGGTACATAACCTTTTGCTTCCACAACATTCTGTACATCCCATTCATCCACATGATAGGCCTCCATCAGGTCACGGAGAGCCTTTGGAATCTCAGGGTTGATGGTGCTGCTTCTGCTGGCAGGCTCCGGTGCTTTTGTGGGGTTATTGATGGGGAGTTCTATCTGCTCCCCAACAGCCATAGACGGCTCTGTCTTAGGTGCTTCCTGAACCGGTTCAGGCTGGTTCTGTACGGCCTGCTGCACAGGTGCAGTTTTTGGCTGTGTTTCTTTCACTGGTGCAGCATTTCCTTCAATGATTGCCCGGATGGTTTCATAGCTGAACGGTACTTCATCCGGCAGGCCATAGCGGTTCTTCGCATCCCAGCATGCATTATGGGTGGTGTACATCACACGCTCACCGCCTTGGGCCTTGCGTTTCTGCCCCTTATCATCCACTGCAATAGAAAATGTTTTATAGTTTGCAAACAGCAGCATGTCCGCCCATTCCTTTACAAGCGGCGAAGTCTGTGAAGTCGTTTTCTTCCCAAGCTTCAGTTCCCAACGATCATAGGCACCAAGCTCATCCGGCTGCTCAAACTTCTTGATCTGGGCGTGGGCGGTAAGCACTACATTAACACCGGCATCCTTTACCTCGGAAAGCTTATTTAAAAACCGTCCAATTTCTTCTTTTACGTAGGTATAGCCATTCCCATAGCCAAAATCCTCAATCCCGGACTTTCTGTGTTTGTCGCAGATGTACTGGATACACATGGCTTCCGCCCAGTCCATGGTGTCTATGATCAGGGTTTTACACATAGTCGGGTGTGTGCGGATATAATCCACCTGGTCCAGTAGCATCTGCCAGCTGGACGCTTTCGGGAGCCTTGCCACATTCATGGAATTTGTACTGCCCTCTGTATCAATAAACACCGGGTCCGGAAACTTACTGGCAAAAGTGGACTTGCCAATGCCTTCCGGCCCATAAATCACTACCTTTTTTGCACAGGGGATAACCCCTCTGATAATTTCCATTTAAAATGCACCTGCCTTCCATGCTTTCGGCTGTGGTTCTTCCGGATGTTCCTGTCCGGCCACATATCCGTCTTCGATAATAATGCTGCACTCATCACCTGTGGATACCCTGGTAGCAATTGCCTGCAGCTCTTCTGCTTCCAGCCACTGTCCAAACTCCTGCAGGGTCTTTTTGTCCATCTGTTCCAGCTTGTCCAGCAGGACAAAACCGCATTTCGGGTTAAGCTTCCGCACAATGGCAGTTGAAACAATCAGCCTTTCAGCGCCTGACATGTTGTCCCACTTCTGTCCTTTATAAACCAGTTCCCCTTCCTTTACGGATAATTCCGGAAGAGGAAGTTCTGCCGTATTCAACAGCTTATTCTTTTTATCACGGGTATCTTCCAGCTGCTTTGTAAGGTTGTTGTACTTGGTGCGGTACTCTTTGGCATCATCCTCTGCTTTTTCCTTGTCCAGGTTTGCCCTGACTTTACGGTTGATCTCTTCGATATTCGAAATGTTGGCTTCCAGTTCTTCTGTAGATTGGTCAACCAGATCCTTTGCAGATGTCTCTGCAATGTCCAGGTCTTTTACCAGCTGCAGATGTTTCTGCTTGGCTGCTTCCAGAAGTTCAGACAATCTGGTTACTTCCTCATGGGCACGCTTTACGGATTCCCGGAGCTGCACAGCCTGATCCCTCTTCCTCTGGTTCTCCCCATTCCTTGCCAGGATATCCTGCTGCTGCCGGATCAGTTCCGAAGGAGATACCAGATCTCTGGGGGCATCCGGATAATATGGCTGTTCTTTGGCAAACTTCTCTTTCTGGTCTGCAGTGCGTCCCACATACAGACGTTCCTGATATAGTTCTTTTTCTTCCTGTTCCAGTTCTGCCAGCTGTGGACCCACGCCAATGATCTGTAAAAGTACTTTTGCTTTCTCTGTTCCTGGTGCTTCCATAAACCTTGGGAGATCCAGGGCAAGCTGCTCCACAAACTCATTCAGGAGCTGCTGCCCGGCTTTCTGTCCGTTCGGGTCTGTGACTTTCAGGGCACTGTTCTTTCCCTTACGCTCCACCACCAGGCCATTGTTCATCACAATATGTAAGTTTGGCGGCACCATGGAGCCTTCTCTGGTACTCTGGGAAGGCTTGTAGTGGTCTCCGCCAAGCGCCCAGGCAATGGAATCCAGGACAGAAGTCTTTCCCTGCTGGTTATCTCCGCCAATGATGGTCAAACCGTTCTGTGCCGGTTCCAGCTTTACAGCTTTGATACGTTTTACATTCTCGATCTCGAGACGGTTAATTTTCATGCTCATGTCTTATCTCCTCTACTTTTTTCAGAAACTCAAAATCATCCATCAGCTTCTCCATCAGCTTTTCCGGTTCCAGTACTGCTGTGATGTCTTCAAAATGCGCTTCTGCCAGAATCACATCCCCTAAAATCGGTGATCCGTGCCTTGGCATGTCATACATCCAGCTGCCAAAGCGGTTTAATGGCAGGTTTTTGAAATAGCCGTCTTCATCCACCAGCATTATCACCGGTCTCTGAAAATAATTACCCATCTTGGCTGTATGGACAGTCTCAAAATGGCCTCCCAGAGCTTTCTGGACGCTCCTGAAATCGTCGAAATTCACATCAATGATGGAAATCTCGTTATTTGCTGAAATTTTTAATGTTTTCATTGATTTTTCTCGCTTTCTCCCCTACAATAAAGGGGTGCTAAACTGTTTACGTCCATTTGGACACCGGATCCTGTTGAGTTCGTGGCTCTTCAGGATCCTTTTTTATTTGGTTCTGGTCTCCATCGCCACCAGGATGATCCAAGCGACTACACTTAATGCAAGTGCGCCCATCCACCTGGTGCCGTCCCACTGCCAGATTGGCAGATAGGTTGCCAGCGTGCCGATCACACCGGCCGTGACCGTATCCTTGGCCATTTGCTTCATGGCTTGTCTCCTTTCCGCTGCCTTATCCGGCAGCTTTTTTCTTTTCATAATTCATTCCTTCCAATGCTTCCTCGATCCGCTGACGCACGATCTCGCAGGCACGCTTTCCGGAAATGATCTCTTTCTTTCCATCAACCTGAATCCTGGTGATGTATTCTATTTTGTTCACACCATCACCTCCTGTATTTATGGTATGGATAATGGTTGTACCGGGTTACTTCAGGATATTTTCTCTTTCGTGATTATCGCCCCCCAAAATTATTTTAATTACACGTCTTAACGCTTTTATGGCATATTTACTTCCGCCTGTCCCTGAAATTGAAATCTCATACGTTCCGTTGTCATCACAAACGCAGCTAACAGTGAATTTTTCTTTTCCGTATTTGGTTGTCTCATTACATACTGTTGGAAAATATTTTTTCTTCATCATGCACCTCTTTCTAAACACTGAACGCAATTTTGCGTTGAGTCATTTGGAATAAGATTTTCAGTTTCTTTCTAGATATCCAAACTA
>NZ_JAYFUY010000014.1:0-3143 GCF_059933065.1 Blautia sp. HA3515
CTGTATAAGCGTGTGCAGGCCAATATAGCGAAGAAACGGGATAATTGATTATAAGGTATTAATTTGATTAACGAAATAAAATAAAAAAGGCAATGGAAAGGATAAGATTATGGGAGTTTATTGTTTTGGTATTGATGTGGGAGGAACATCTGTCAAATGTGGATTGTTTCTTACTGATGGAACACTGGTAGAAAAATGGGAGATTGCTACCCGTACAGAAAATGAAGGAGCTGCGATCCTTCCGGATATAGCAAAGACTATTGAAGATAAGATCAAAGAACGTGGAATTGAAAAAGGCGATATTGATGGTGTTGGTATCGGTATCCACAGGGACCTGTGAATGAGAACGGCGAGGTTCCCCTTGCAGTAAACCTTCACTGGGGATTTAAGGCTGTTGCAGCAGAGATCAGTGCATTGACTGGACTTCCTGCAAAGGCTGCCAATGATGCCAATGTAGCTGCTTTGGGAGAGGCTTGGAAAGGTGCTGCAGAGGGCGCTAAGAGTGTCGTGCTCCTTACACTTGGCACAGGCGTTGGCGGTGGTATTATAGTTGATGGTAAGATCGTACCTGGTTTCCACGGCGCCGGCGGTGAAGTGGGACATGCCAATATGAACAGCGAGGAAGCAGAAAGCTGTAACTGTGGTAATCATGGATGTCTGGAGCAGTATGCTTCCGCAACCGGTATTGTCCGTGTTGCAAAGAGGGTACTTGATTCCACCCAGGCTCCAAGCGTTCTCAGAAAGAATGTGGACAAATTGAGCGCAAAGCAGGTTCTGGGGAATGTACATACAAGGACGGAGATGTGCTGGCTGTACAGATCATGGAAAAAGTAGAGAGGGCATGTACTGGGGCAGGGCGCTTGGTATTTTCTGCTGTGTGATCGATCCGCAGACCATCGTGATCGGCGGAGGAGTTTCCAGGGCAGGACAGCCGCTGATAGACTGTATTCAGAAATATTACAGGAAGTATGCATTCCCAACATGCAAGGATACACCGATCGTACTTGCTACGCTTGGAAATGATGCCGGGATTTACGGAACTGCACGAATGGTGATCAAGGACTAAAAAGGGTTATCAGGAAATTGATATGCTCCGCGAGGATGCGCAGTGATTCTGTAAAGCCCTATATCAGCTTACGCTGACCAGAATCACGCGCCAAGTCTCGCGGCTGCTTGACTTGAATATTTGCCGATCAGTTTTGCGTTTCTTTACACACATCTACCCATCCGTTTGCTTCTGATACCTGTTCCAGTTCCGGGATTGTGAGTTTTACAGCGCTGTGGTCATTGCCGGCAGCCGGATATACAGTGGTAAATTGTTTCAGACTTTCGTCAAGGTAGACTTCAATTCCCTGATTAATTCCAAACGGGCATACCCCTCCTGGTGCGTGACCGATGATATTTTCTACTTCATCAAACGGAATCATTTTTGCTTTTATATGAAAAGTATCTTTATATTTTCGGTTATCTACCTTTGCTGTACCCTCTGTTAAGATCAGGACTGCTTTGTCGTTCTGCAAAAAGGACATAGTTTTTGCGATCATGCCTGGCTCTACATGGAGTGCTGCTGCAGCTTCTGCTACTGTAGCAGTGGATGCATCCAGTTCGATTACATGGTCAAGAAAGCCCTTCTCTTCCAGATATTTTTCTGCTTTTTCTAAAGACATTTTTTCATTTCCTCCTAAGTATATCTTATCTGTGTCCCAGCTCCCAGAAGGCTACTGCACTTGCAGCAGCTACATTCAGGGAATCTACTCCGTGGGACATTGGTATCTTTACGGTATAATCACAGTCCGCAATCGTCTGTGATGTAAGGCCGTCGCCCTCAGTTCCGAGAATGACTGCCAGTTTTTTTTCTGATCGGAGTGCTTTGTCATCAATTCCTACAGAATCGTCACGCAGAGCCATTGCGGCTGTTTTGAATCCCAGCTTTTGTAGGATCTGCATTCCATCCTGCGGCCATACATTTTTTTTATCAAAGTATGTCCAGGGGATCTGGAATACGGTGCCCATGCTTACTCTGGCTGCACGTCGGTAAAGTGGATCACTGCATCCACCAGTCAAGAGTACTGCATCCATATGGAGTGCTGCTGCTGAGCGGAAAATAGCTCCGATATTTGTAGGATTTACAACATTTTCAAGAACTGCTATGCGGTTGGCGTTTCTGCAGATTTCCTCTACGGATGGCAGTGGATTTCTGCGCATTGCGCAGAGCATTCCGCGCGTAAGAGCAAATCCGGTCAGCCTAACCAATAGTTCATATTCCGCAGTATAGACAGGCACATTTGTATATTGTTCCAGAATTTCCCTCGCCTCTCCTAGCAGATCTTTGTGATCTACCAGAAAAGAAATCGGCTGATATCCTGCATTTAAGGCACGTTCAATCACTTTCGGACTTTCTGCAATAAAAATTCCAGGTTTTGGTTCATAGTATCGTAAAAGCTGTACTTCCGATGTTCTGGCATAAACATCCAGTTCCGGCGCAGTGAAATCTTTTATTTCATTCCACATAAAAATAAGACCTCCAAACTGAGTAATCTTATTTTACATCAGTTTGGAGATTTGCACAAGAAATCCTTTCCCAATCAAAACAAATGGGTTCCATAGTCATAAATATTATATTTTATTTTCACATTAATGATGTTAAAATTATCACTGTAAATATCAGAGCATATTTGAAAAAACATTCTTAATCTTTTTTAACTATGCTCCGGAAAGGAAACTTTATACTAATGAAAACCAAGATCCAGGATATGACCTCCGGTTTGCCAGGGACGGTTGATCATTTTTTTTGCAATTCCTCTGATGCTGGGAAATATCTGTCAGCAGCTTTATACAATGGTGGACACTATGATCGTTGGCCAGGTTGCAGGCGTTGAGGCCCTTGCTGCACTGGGGGCTGTTGACTTTTTGATGTGGGTCGTCACAGGTGTATTACCGGACTTACCCAGGGATTTTCCATTCAACTCTCGCAGTGTTATGGGGCAAAGGATTATGAAAATCTGCGCAAATCTTTGGCGCACAGTTATCGGTTGACTGCATTCAGCGCAGTGGGAGTATTCATTCTCAGCCAGTCCTTTGCTTCACTGGTATTAACAGGACTGCATACTCCTTCCAATATTATGGGAATGTGTTAATCATCA
>NZ_JAYFUY010000015.1:0-6327 GCF_059933065.1 Blautia sp. HA3515
GATATTCGTACAGTTTCAATTCCCTAACAAACAGAGGTATAAAATTGTTGGGAGTATCTCCTTACCATTTAAGCACACAAATTATTAAAAAAGTGGTTTTTGAAAGCCATGCGTCTGACATCTATCTGATTGTTGAAGAAGGATTCTACAAGCGTACCTTGGATATTCACCGAACACTAGGGTTGCTCTTGCACACTCAAGTCTCGATTCAGCAATTGCTTAAGCTGCCAGCGGAATGCTTTCATCCTAAACCAAAAGTAAACAGTGTCTTAATAAAACTTACCCGCCATACCACAGATGTTCCAGATAAATATTGGAAGCTATATACGTACTTTGTTTCAAAATGGGTCAATCGAGAATATCGTCAACTGTTTACTAAAAATCAGTTTCATCAGAGACAATGAAACACGCCAAAGTAAACAATTTAAGTACCGTTACTTATGAGCAAGTATTGTCTATTTTTAATAGTTATCTATTATTTAACGGGAGGAAATAATTCTATGAGTCGCTTTATGTAGAATTTGGAAAGTTACACGTTACTAAAGGGAATGTAGATAAATTATTAGGTATACTACTGACAGCTTCCAAGGAGCTAAAAGAAGTCCCTAGCGCCTACGGGGAATTTGTATCGATAAGGGGTACAAATTCCCACTAAGCGCTCGGGACCCCTTGTCGGAAAATGTCCTAAGTGTGGCAACAATATTGTATTAAAAAAATCGTTTTAGTGCAGTATCTTAAAATTTTGTATAATAGGAATTGAAGTTAAATTAGATGTCAAAAATTTGTAATTAAGAAGGAGTGATTACCACCGCATTTGCCAGAATCAAATGAGCAAAATTTGATTGTCATTGAAGCGTTTTTAGAAGCTGCGAAGCGATATGCTCGTGGTGGATATGATGTAATTGTAGATGGCATTGTAGGACCGTGGTTTTTAGAGCCGTGGCTCAACATTGTTCAAGAGCATTATGAAGTACACTAAGGGCAAGTAAAGAAGAAACTATGAAGCGAGCTATCGAACGCTCAAAGTTAGACAGAGAAACAAATATTGAATGAGTCGAAACAATGTGGAATCAATTTTCCAATTTAGGAATCTATGAATTAAATGTTATAGATACAACTACGCATTCAATCAAAGATACTGTTTCAGCAGTAAAAGAAAAAATAGTAAGCGGTACGGCCTTACTATTTTAGACAATTCCAGTTTATCGGTGGGATGAAGGTCGGGGAGCCGTCCGCAGACGGCAGGGGCAGCGCCCCTGCCGGAGCTGGCAGAGCAGCAGGCACGAGCCGGCAGTGAAGCAGCTCCGGCAACCCCTCCCCTTCAGGGGCGCGAAGCACTTTCACACCGCCTGCACCGATGGGGTGGCGGTGTGAAAGTGCTTTTGCGTTACTTTCTCACCAGAAAGTAACAAAGAGGTTGTTTTAGCGGAAATTTATGATAAAATAGAGGACGGAAGAATAAGCGGAAAGGGGGCGATTTTATGGGAGTTACGATTTCGGGTATGACAGGTGCAGGGAGCATCCGGCACAACAACCGCAGCTTCTCAGCGGCGAATGTAGACCGGAGCCGGACGGAGCAGAACATTGTTTTCTGCAACGAGGATCTGAAGCAGGTCTATCATATGGTCTTTGATGAAGCTCTCGCAGCCTACAACGCAAAGAAAACCAAAACGAGAGATAAGATACCGGACTACTATGAGCATATCCGGCAGAGTAAACAGGAAAAGCTGTTCCATGAAGCGATCTTCCAGATCGGCAACATGGAGCGACTGTGGGTGCGGTACGCCGGACGGAGAACGGGCGGCGGCAGCTCTGAAAGATTTTGCGGAGTCTTTTGCAGAACGCAACCCCCATCTGCGGGTGTTCAATATGGTGCTGCACATGGACGAGGCAACGCCCCATCTCCATGTCGATTTTATCCCTGTGGCAACGGAGCAGTCAAGAGGACTTTCTACAAGGGTATCTATGAAACAGGCATTGAAGCAGCAGGGGTTTGTCGGTGTCGGCAGAAAGCAGACCGAATGGGCGGCGTGGATGGAACGGGAGAAAGAAGCTCTGACGGAGATCGCCCAGCGGCACGATTTTGAAATTATCTCTCTCGGCACGAACAGACCGCACATGGACTTGCCGCAGTTCAAGGAAGCGGCTGCGAGGCTGGAAGCGGTGCAGCGAGCAGACAGCGGCAGTAGAGCGGGAGGTTGCTGAGCTGGAACGGCAGCGGAACGCTTGAAAGGCACTGTGCGGCTCTTAAAGGAGGCTGACAGGGTAAATGCACCCCTGCATGATATTCAGCCGGAAAAGACGCTCACAGGGGCAGTGAAGGGCGTGACGGTGGATCAGGTCGAGCAGCTAAAGAAAATGGCACTGCGCAGCGTGACGGATCGGCACAAGGTACAGGAGCTGACGGAGGAAAACACCCGTCTGCGGTCACAGGTGCCGTCCATGAAGAAGCGGCTGGAAGAAGCGCAGCGGCAGCAGCAGGCTTGAAGCACGAAAACCGGAGGCTGCGCGATGAAAACTATTATCTGCAATCCGAGCTGCAGGAGGAACGCAGCTTCACCGAGCGTCTGACGGACGGCATCGGTCGGATGCTGGACTTCTTGGAAGAACACCTGCCGGAGCGTCTGCGTCCTCTGCTTGAAAAGGCGAGGGAGCTGCTGCCCGATGCCGGAGATTGGACAGCAGCAGGAGCAACAGCAGCACCAGCGAGGAATGGGCGGCATGGAGCTGTAAAAGAAGCCTGTCCGGAGGGCTTGAAAATCTCTTTCGGACAGGCTATAATAACAACTGAAAATAGGGAATTGCTGTATTGATAATCTAAGCCCCCTGTAAGGCGTACTCCCAACCTATATTTTCTCTCTCTGAAAGGGAGAAAGTCGGAGGGGAAAAGGGGGGTGAGCGAAGGGGTGTTGGAAGTGTGGTAAACCTCGTTAGAGGTTTTCCAAGCCACTGTGGTAAACCCATCGGGTTTTCCATAGTGGCGGCACTTTCAATGCCCCGCAGCGAGGGGGAAAAGGGGGAGGTGACTTTCTCTTTAAGGCGGCGGTAGCCGCCGCTCTTTTGCTCCCCCTTTTCCCCCTTCCCGCCCGCAGGCGATCCCCGCCGCAGCGGATTTTCTTTTTGGTACTTTTTCTTTTGTGAGGTGGTAATATGACCGAGAATTATCGAGGCTGCTACGAGTATTTGAGCGCACAATATCCGGAGGTCGGAGGCTATGAGTTTTATAAAGAGCTGTTTCCGGACAATGAGAACTCCGGAGAACGGCACACGGATTTTTCCCATCCGAACGCTGTGTATCTGTATCGGGACGAACAGAGCGAGGATAAGAAGCTCCGGCGCAGGAAGATGTATAACGACACATGGGAACAGGATTACATGGAGTTTGTCGAGGGGAACAGCCTTACTTTGTGCAGCGGTCTTGCATATCGCAGAAAGGAGAACAGGCTGGAGAACGCCCAGCGGATGTATGCTCTGATCTTCGATCTGGATGGCGTAGGTCTTGCCGAGCTGCGCAACCTCTTTCTGCGCTTTGGCGGCGATCCGGAGCGAGTGCGCCGGTTGCCGATGCCGACTTTCCTTGTTCTGTCGGGGACAGGGCTGCATATCTACTATGTTTTCCAGCAGCCGATTGACCTATACCCGAATATAAAAATTCAGCTTAAAAGTCTGAAATATGACCTCACTTTCCGGCTATGGGAGTATGGCAGCACTTCGCAGGTCAAGGCGATCCAGTATCAATCCATCAATCAGAAGTTACCGCATGGTGGGCAGCATCAATGACAAGCATGGGACGGAGCTGGTCGCTTTCCGTACCGGAGAACGGGTAACGCTGGATTATCTGAACGCCTACGCAAAGCCAGAAAACAGGGTGGATGTCAATAAGCCTTTCAGCCCATCCAAAATGACACGAGCTGAGGCGAGGGAGGCATATCCGGAGTGGTATGAGCGTGTTGTTGTGAGAGGCGAGAAAGGACGCAAGAAGTGGGATATTGCCGGAAAGGTGCATGGTGATGATCCGTATGCGCTCTACCATTGGTGGCTGCGGCAGATCGGAGAGATAAAGGGCGGGCATCGGTATTTCTTTTTGATGTGCCTTGCTATCTATGCTTACAAATGCGGTGTGTCGAAGCAGCAGCTCCGGCAGGATATGAAAGAGGCTTTTGATGATCTGCAGATGGTGAAGCATGAGAACGCATTGACCGAGGAAGATATACGGAGTGCGCTGGAAGCCTACGACAAGGAGTATTACAATTTCACGATTTCCGATATTGAAGCTCTGACCGATGTTCGCATCGAGCGCAACAAGAGGAATGGTAGATCACAGAAAGAGCATTTGAAAAGAGCAAGGGCGGTGCAGGAAGTGGATTATCCTGGCGGCACATGGAGAAGAAAAGGGGCAGAAGAAAAGAAAGCGCAAGTCTATGCGTGGCGGCAGGAGCATCCAGAGGGACGCAAGGCCGATTGTCATAGGGACACCGGACTTGATCCGAAAACGATCCGCAAATGGTGGGACACCGTACCGGAGGGGCATATAACGGTCAAAATACGCCCATCACAGGCTTTGAGCGATCTGTTGGTGGAATTTAAGAAAGGGCTGTAAACGCCCCAGAAACGCCCTACAAGGCGTTTTCGGGGCGGGTAAGGGTTTTTATTTACCCCACCGAAAACGAGGCTTGAAAACCGCGCGAAATAAGGCTTTTTCACCCCCTAAATGTACACGCTGCGGTGTTAGCATATAGAAAGCACTGTTCATAGAAAAGTTGCAAAAAAACATTTGCAATGCACTTGCAAATGTCACGAATATTGAATATAATATTAGTGCAAGCTAAAAATGACGAGGAAAGGAGTGCTATTATGGCTAAAGGAAATATGACGATAAGAATGGAGCCGGAGCTGAAAGCACAGGCGGCAGCTCTCTTTAAGTCCCTCGGAATGGATTTGAGTACGGCAACGGGTATTTTTTATCGACAGGCACTTAGGTGTCATGGACTTCCCTTTGAAGTCAAGGTTGACGAGCCGAATGCTGTTACCTATGCGGCGATGGAGGCGGCAGAAAAGGGAGAGGATATGTATGGTCCGTTTGATAGCGTTGCAGATCTGATGGAGGCGCTGAATGCTTAAGCCGGAGTTTTCGGGGCAGTTCAAACGAGATTACAAGCTTGCGATCAAGAGAGGCTGCGATCCGAAGAAGTTGGAGGAAGTGATCACGCTGTTGTGTAACGAGCAGCCGTTGCCGGAGGCGTATCGAGATCATGCTCTCACTAATTCCAGAAATTATAAGGACATGAGAGAATGTCACATCGAGCCGGACTGGCTGTTGGTCTATAAAGTTGTTCGGCAGACTTTGATTTTGAAATTGATAAGGACGGGATCTCATAGCGATTTGTTTTGAGATTAACTCCGGATGAAAGAGTGGTGATGATATTTGGCGGGTGTAATAACGGAAATTGCAATAGAATGTGGCGTGTCGGAACAGGCAGTTCGTGCATGGTGTAGGCGAAACCATGTTGCGAAAGATGCGAAAGGAAGTTTCGCAATCAGCGAAAGTCAAAAAACCGCCATATATCAGCATTATTTAGGTGTTGAACGAAAGCAAGTTTCGCAACAGGCGAAAGCAAGTTGCGAAACTTGCGAAACCACTTTGATCGCTATGCTGCAGGGAGAATTAGACCGGAAAAGCGAGCAACTTGCTGTAAAGGACAAGCAGATCGAGGAACTGAACGCAAGGTTGGCGGAGGTCAGCTCGGCGTTGGTGACGGCACAGCAGACTGCGGCAGCGGCCCAGGCTCTCCATGCTGGGACAATGCATCAGCAGCTTCTTTCCGGCAAGTCCGGAGCCGATCAGCCGGAGCGTGAGACAGAACCGGTTCAAAAGCGTAGCTGGTTTAGTAGGTTCTTTGGGGACTAAACAGAACGACAAATCGGGAATTTGTGGAGGTGAAAATATAGATGAATCAAGGTAGAATTATTGTAATCACAGGTGCGCCGGGGACAGGAAAAACTACAACGGCATCTCGTTGTTGCAAAAGAATCAGATTTGGAAAAAGTCTGTGCATATGCACACAGATGACTTTTATCATTATTTGAGTAAAGGGGCAATACATGAACAAAAATATAAAATATTCTCAAAACTTTTTAACGAGTGAAAAAGTACTCAACCAAATAATAAAACAATTGAATTTAAAAGAAACCGATACCGTTTACGAAATTGGAACAGGTAAAGGGCATTTAACGACGAAACTGGCTAAAATAAGTAAACAGGTAACGTCTATTGAATTAGACAGTCATCTATTCAACTTATCGTCAGAAAAATTAGAACTGAATACT
>NZ_JAYFUY010000016.1:0-2288 GCF_059933065.1 Blautia sp. HA3515
TGTATATTCCTGTTCATCCTGGTCTGTGCTCTCTTCCTCCTGGGGCACATCCATGATTTCCTGTACGTCCTCAGGTGCATCTTCTGCCTCCTGTATCTGGCTGGAAAGATCAGCTTCTTCAGGCTCATTTATGTCTTCAGGTCCTTCTTCATCAGATATATCAATTTCTTCAGGTTCTTCTGCCGGTGATGGATCCGTTTCCTCTGATCCTTTCTGATTCTGTTCTTCTCCATCAGAAAATTCAGATCCGTATGCCATGCTTTCTGTCAAAAAGCCTGCTGCATTTCCCACCCACTGCCATGGAAATGCAAAGCCCTAAGGCTATCATTTTGTTCCATAATTTTCTTCTCAACATATTTGCCTCCCTCATTGTGTGCCTTATAAAAGCCTGCAATGGCACTATAAATGATATTATACTTTTCTTCCTTTATCTGCTCTATATAACTTTTCATGGATTCATAACAATTTTCACAGTCCTTATTTAAATTTGGTCTCATTTATTGCACAAAAAATCCCTGTAGATCCTTATTAGCAAATATTACCAACAGGAATCCACAGGGATTTCATTCGCATATTACAACATAGGCGCTAAAAGCCTTAAGATATTCTGCATGATCCGCACAAAAATATTTCGGTTCTTGCAAAATTCCAAAGTCACAGGTGAACAATAATGCAATGTCTCCACAAAGTCCTCTTTAATATCCATAACTACCTTATTACGGCAGATCCATACTCCATCTTCAAAATGAAGATACAGGCTGCGGGTAATCCAGGTTGATGGTACCCACAACTCCCAGCTCATCATCACACACAAAGGACTTGGCGTGAAGAAAGCCTGGCTGGTACTCATAAATCTTCACCCCTGCCTCCAGCAGCTGCTTATAGTAGGACTGTGTCAGCAGGAAGACCATCTTCTTATCCGGGATACCAGGTGTCATAATCCTTACATCAATACCACTTTTGGCAGCAAGACAAAGAGCAGTCATCATCTCATTATCAATGATCAGATATGGGGTGCAGATATATACATAATGTTTGGCTCTGTTGATGATATTCAGATATACATTCTCACCAACCGTTTCTCCATCCAGCGGCGTATCACAAAATGGCTGAATAAAGCCGTCACTTTCAAACTGATCCTTGTGCCATGTATGAGGCAGGTAATGGTCAAATTCGGCATAATCTCTGGATCTTGTCACTACCTTCCACATATGAAGGAACATGGCCGTCATATTCCAGACAGCCTCGCCTTTCAGCATAACTGCCGTATCCTTCCAATGTCCGAACCTTTCCTTCTGGTTAATATACTCATCTGCAAGATTGATCCCACCTGTAAATCCTACATATCCGTCAATGATACAGAACTTTCGGTGGTCACGATTGTTCAGGACAATATTCAAAATGGGACGGAAGGTATTAAATACCTCACACTTGATCCCTTTTTCACGGAGCTGAAGATAATATTTGTGGGGAAGCGTTGTAAGGCAGCCCATATCATCATAGATCAGCCGTACATCTACCCCTTCCTTAACCTTTTTCTCCAGGATATCCAGAATGGTCCGCCACATTACTCCATCATGGATAATAAAGTATTCAATAAAAATATAGTGCTTTGCCTGATTCAGTTCTTTGATAAGTACAGGAAACATATCGTCACCTACCTGAAAATACTCAGCTGTAGTATTCTCATGCACCGGATATCCGGAAGAACGAAAAATGTAATCCGATTGTATACAGGCTGAACGATCTGCCGCCTCCAGCTTCTTTCTGGTGTCTGAATCATCTTTCAAATAATCACTGGTCTGAACAAGCATTTCATTAAACTGCATCTGCATGGTCCTGGCGATCCTGGACTGTCCAAACACAAGATAAAGTACCAGTCCGAAAATAGGAAGACTGAGGATCAGCATTGCCCAGGCCAGCTTGTAAGAAGGGTTGATCTCTCTGTTCACGATCCACAGCACAACAAGAATGCTTAAGATAGTAAGTCCTACTGAAATATATCTGGAATAGCTGGCAGCTTTTAAGAACAGAAGCAGGAGCCACCCCAGCTGTACAGCCATGGCAAGCACCACATAAAACAACCGATTAAAAATAAGTTTTGCGATTTTCTTCAGTATGATCATAATCTCCTGTCCTTTCCCGCCAGCTTTCCAACTGTTTCCCTTTCATACATAGTGATGCCACCGTCAGAAAGTATATCCGTTTAAAAGTATATCCCCGTTTAGATAAAAATCCCTGACCGTATCAGTCAGGGATTTCTTGCGCACAATTAATTATATTTACGT
>NZ_JAYFUY010000017.1:0-4300 GCF_059933065.1 Blautia sp. HA3515
AAGATCGAATTCATATCCGGATTGACCGATTTGATCTGTGGGATTGCATAACTTCCAATGGGAAACATGACAGATTCCCCACGGGCAAATGCTGTCATGCATCGTTATAACCGTATGCATACAATTTTTTCTGCATAATCCAAAAGCGCCCGCATCTTTTCTGCTACTGGTCCATACGTATCAGCAAATGTGGTATTTCCCATATTTACCTGGTTGCAAGTATCCGAATCAGTAAGTCCGACCGCCAGTGCATTCCAAGGAGCCAGACATGTCCATGCTCTCTTTGAAGCCCAGATACAATGGAAGCACTCCGCTTTGCTTTATTTCATCACATAGTGCCGTAAATTCCTGCCAGGTGGTCGGAACCTTCCAGCCATTTTCCTCAAATATATCTTTGTTATATAAAATTCCTGCCGCATTTGCCGCATATGGAAGAGCATACGTACCATCCTTTGGAATAAATTCCAGTTCCTTGTCCATATCCAGATATGCCTGCTTTACCGTCTGAACCTCATCCAAATCGGAAATATCTTCAAACAGGTCTGCATCTAAAAAGTTGGAATAGTTGATATCTCCTCCGATTGCAATGATATCCGGATAATCCTCGCCGGATAAAACGTGTCTTTAAAATAGTCATTGCTTCATTTGGCGATGAAATCGTCAGATGAATGTCATCATGTGCTTCATTAAACCTCTCTGCAATTCTTTCAAATGCCTTAACTGCTTCCGGTTTATAGGAAACCACTTCAATCTCGGTTTTTCCGTCTGTGCTTTTTTTACCACTGCATCCGGTAAATCCTGTTATGCACATGCCAAATGCAAACACAGCCGCAAAACCACGAAAAATACTTCTTTTTGCCATATTCCTCTCTCCTTTTCTGTAAGATATCCGCCTTTCTATTGATAACCCAATTATAACATACCTTTATGCGGCCTAAAATATCAGCATTTTTTATATTTTATACCAAAATGCAATATTTTATGTTATAATAGATGTTGATATCGCATTTTGGTATATAAAGTATATAAGGAGCATTTTATGAGCAATACATTATTTAATATTTTTCCAAATGAGAACTTTATCGATTTGTGTATGTATCAATTTGGATATGAAAAATGTGACCCTGGTCATTCTTTTGGTCCTGCAACACGCAATCACTACCTGTTCCACTACATTCTTTCCGGAACCGGAACACTTATGGCAGACGATGCAAAAGGCATAACACAGACTTATTCCGTAAAAAGCGGACAGGGATTTATGATTTTTCCAGGTCAGATTAACACCTACATTGCAGATGAACGGCTTCCGTGGGAATATATGTGGATTGAATTTGATGGCTTGCGCATAAAAGAGGCTTTAGGTGTCACAGATTTGTGTAAGAATGCACCTGTTTATCATTCCCACTCCAAAGAATTGCGTGAAAAACTTGCCGATGAAATGAATTATATCGTAAATCATCCTAATGAATCTTCTTTTCATCTCATTGGCCATCTGTATCTATTTATAGACTATCTGCTGCAGTCAGCCAAATCTACTAGGCTAGTCTCCAGTGGACGCATGAGTGATTATTATATAAAAGAAGCCATCAATTATATTGAACAGAATTTTCAGAATAACATTTCAATAGAAGATATCGCTGCAGTATGCGGCATTAACCGGAGCTATTTTGGAAAAATCTTCCGCAACTCAATTGGCCGCTCTCCGCAGGAATTTCTTATGAACTACCGTATGGTAAAGGCTACCGAATTATTAAAGCTGACATCCTTGTCTATTGCAGACATTAGTTCTGCTGTGGGATATGAAAACCAGCTTCATTTTTCCCGTGCCTTTAAAAATATTTATGGTATTTCTCCTCGAGAATGGCGGAATCAGAACAAGTAACAATAAATAAAAAATTCATATTTCATCACCTCACTCTATGACAAACTGATCATCCATTTACGCTTTTTAAATATAGCCAGTGACACAACCAGCCTGAATATTTCTTCCGTAGTAAGCAGCATATAAACACCAACGATTCCCCACTTAAATACATACGCCGCAAGCAGACACAGAGGAATTCCGATGCACCATGTACCAACAATATCAATCACCATGATAATTTTTGTATTGCCGCCACTCCTGATGATACCTCCGCCAAGTATCATGTTTTCCACCTTTACCGGTGCATACAGGGCAAATACGATCAGCAATATTTTTCCAAGTTCTTTTACACTGTCATCTACACGATACATTCCGGTATAGACTCCTGCCAGCAGAATCAGCAATGCAGATACCACAACTGCCCCAACTAATCCTGCATACATGATTTTCTTTGACTCTGTGTAAGCCTCATTATATTCTTTCCTGCCAAGTCTCTTGCCTACCATTACCCCGGCAGCTGCTGACAATCCACTCAATGCCCCTACGATCAATCCCTGTATCGGACAGGTAAGTGTATAAGCCGCCAGATTTGATGTTCCAAGATGTCCATATACCGCCGACTCCACATTTTGTCCCAGACTCCACAGAAATTCACTAACCAGAATCGGCATGATCATGATCAGATAATCCTTCATGGTAATCATTCTAAAATGCAGGGCCAGTACTGGCTGGTCTCCATCTTTTCTGATACATAGAATAAATCCTGCAACAATAAATACAAGGTTAAACAACTGGGAAATAAGTGTTGCGATTGCAGCCCCTTTTATCCCCATACTGGCAAATCCAAATTTTCCGAATATCAGCAAATAGTTTAGCCCTGTGTTGACAGCAACAGCTCCAAAACTTGCCAAAAATGGTATGGTGGCATGCTCCTTACAGCGCAGCCATGAGGAGAAAATATTGCTGACAGCCATTGGAATATAGGAAAACGCTACAATTCTGAAGTATACTGCTCCTGCACTTACAATACTGGTATCCTTAGTATAAAGTCCAAGAATCTGTGTTGAAAATCCACCTGCTGCCAGCAGAAACAGTGATGATATCAAAATCCCACAAATAAGACTCACATCAAAGCTGCACCATGCCTCTTTTGTATCTTCAGCTCCAATAAACTGTGCTATTAATATTCCCGCTACCGTACTTACCGCACCAATCACCACAGAAAAAATCAGAGAAAAATTACCGCATAGCCCAACTGCCGATATATTTGTCTCTCCTAACTGTCCTATCATGATCTGGTCAACAATGGAAAAGGATGCCTGCAGCATACTTTGCAAGGTGACAGGAATCGCTATTTTACACAATGATTTCATAAACCCAGACATTATAATTCCCTCGCACTTTCTCTTTTTATTAACTGAACCGATAACACGATCTCAGTCTCACATTCTGCTCCATCATGCATTGCTTCAAAACATTCTACCCTATATCATTTACTTCATAGGAATATCTGATATTCTGATTATATTGTACAAAAGGAATACTGATTTTACAAAGGTTAAGCGTGTAACCCATTACAAAATCTATGTTCATTTTTTGTGATATTTTACCAATAATTTACTGCATACTTTTAAAATTAGAAAACGCTCAAACTATCAGGGCTTGAGCTTCGTTTGTGCATTCGCATGTTCTGTTTTTGGATATAAAATTTCCGCTGTTAAATGGATACTTGACTTTTTGAAAATTATTGCTCTCAAATTTGTTCGGTTTTATCAAGTCTTAGTTCTTAATGTATATTCTTCTTTTTCTTTTCCGGCAATTGTTCCCATATACTCTCAACCAGTTCACACAAAAACTGCCGATCATCTACTTTATCAACCAAAATCATTTCTTTAGCGCCAGCATACGGCTGTTCCATCTCGGCTTCCGGCATTAGCTTCAACGCCACAGGGACAGGCTTCACCAACAGTCTGTCATCATATATTCCACCAAAAATCCTTCCACGGTAATAAAGGATATATTCGCCCATCATTGCCCGGCTGCTAACTTTATCCAGTCCTGATAATTGTTCCATAACAAAGTCCAAATACTCTTTTGTTGATGCCATACCCTTAATCTCTCCTTATAGGATGCCTGATTACTGTCTTCAGTTTCTCCGGCACTACCTTCCGCGCATCGCTCAGATAAATCTCGTGGTGCATTCTCCGATCCGTTATATCCAATGTGTATCCCTGTTCTTCCATAAACCTGTGCATTGCATCTACCGTAACAGGCTCATCATCATACGCTCCGATATGCATACACTGTACACACAGACCTTCCTCATAGGAAAAAAACTCAGCCTTAGAAAAATCCTGTTTTTTCTTTGCCGTAGCTTTCCTGACAGCCCAGTCGAAATCTTCCCTGGTAACAAAATCTGGCAATCGAATAACAGAG
>NZ_JAYFUY010000018.1:0-3331 GCF_059933065.1 Blautia sp. HA3515
ATTTTTGGGGATCATGGGCGCAAGCGGATCAGGAAAAACGACCCTGCTAAATTGCATTGCTACGGTTATTAAACCGACCTCCGGGCAAGTCCTGCTTTCCGGCGCAAATGTGAGTTCCTTTGATAGCGAAAAACTGGCTGAGTATCGGGGCAATAAAATAGGCTATCTGTTTCAGGATTTTGCTTTGCTTGACAACTTGACTGGCAGAGAAAATATCCTGCTGCCGCTTTCTATCCATAATGTAGATATATCTGCTGCGGAGAAGAAGTTGAATGACATTGCAGGACTTTTTGGAATCACGGATGTGCTCTCCAAATTTCCGGCGCAGATGTCAGGTGGTCAAAAACAGCGCGTCGCTGCCGCCCGCAGTTTGATTTCCGACCCCGATATCACTTTGGGAGATGAGCCAACTGGGGCATTGGATACAAAGGCAGCGCGGTTGCTTATGGTAAAAACTGTGCGAGATCAATCACGGTCGCGGACGCACAATTTTGATGGTAACACACGACCCGAACGCTGCAAGTTTTTGTTCCAGAATCCTATTCATACAGGACGGTGTGATTTTCCATGAAAGCTGCGCCGGAAAATTCCGACTGAAACACGGGAGGAATTTTATGCGCGTATCTTACAGGTAATGGCACAGATGGGAGGAGGGAGTGCAAATGTTCTTTAACCTTGCGTGGCGAAACTCCAAACGAAACCGTAGTGAGAACCTGATTTATTTTCTTACTATGGTTACAGCTGTAGCCACATTTTATATCGTCCTCTCCCTTGGAAGCCAGGACGTGATGCGCTTCTTGGAGGAAATCGAAAGTGACGCTGTTAATCGACTTCTGACAATGCTAATGCCGACGGTTTATCTTTTTTCGCTGCTGTTTGTATTTTTCCTTGTCATTTTTGCGAACAAATATCAGCTTGAATGTAGGAGCCGGGAATTAGGGCTTTACCTGATGTTTGGAATGACAAAGCGACACTTGTTTATTCAAATCATGGCAGAGGGGCTAATCACATCACTGCTGGCTCTTTTGGGCGGACTGATCTGCGGCGGCTTTTTATCAGAGGTAATCAGCCTTGCTACGGCACGGCTTGTAGGTCGCGGCATAATTGCACATCAGTCAAGTTTTTCTGTGAGCGCTGTTCTCTTGACAACGCTTGGATTTCTAATGATTCAAGTTGTCGCGTTGTTCATCCTTTGTGGAAAACTATTCAACAAAGAAATCCACCAACTCCTTTATGGAGAAATGGCGAAGAAACAGCAAGTTGGAAAAATGAGTGGGAACTTATTTTCCCTCATTCTCGGAGCGGTAGTTTTGACGCTTGCATATTGGGTAATCCTAAAGTATTTCATGGTTGCTGGCGGTATGATGATAATTGTTGCCGTGATATTAGGTATTGTGGGAACAATGCTTTTTATCCGTGGGCTTGCAGGCTTGCTGAGCGCAGCGGCGGCTTCTGTGAAACGCAACACAACACACGGTCTATATATTTTCACTCTGCGGCAGTTACACGAAAATATAGTCCACAAGTATATTTCAATCGGTGTTGCATCTATTTTGATTATGCTCACTATCATGCTCATTGCGGACGGATCAACCCGCATTATGTCGTATGGGAACCAAATGACGCGGGGATCTTCTGTTTACGATTTTACCGTCACGGGCAATGAAGCGACTGTTGAAAAATACCTTTCGGGTAAGCAAATGCAGCCCTATGTGGCTGATTTGAGCCGCATGGAAACAGGAACAATGAAACGCCCAGCTTCCGTGAAAGCGAACTCTTTTATAGATTGGTCCTGGCTGCGTGAACAGGTTGTTTTGAATCTGCCGCCAGAAGTAGAGGATCCCGTCACACAAGGAGCTACAAGCTATGAGTTCAGTCCCAATCAACCAGCCGCGCTTAACCTTTTAGGGTGTATTGATACTACGGGAGCTTCGCCATTTTTAATTCCCGTATCTTCATATAACGAATTGCTGGAAGCAGCTGGAGAAAAAACTATCGTTCTTGGAATCGACGAAGCTGTATTCTATCTTAACCCGGATTTTCAGGGGAGTACAAAAGAAGAAACCACCACCATGTTGAACCAGATTGCGGAGGACGCACGGGCTAATGGTAAAGTCTTGATTTCTATTGACGGACTGCCAATTACGCTTATCCCGTTTGTGCCGATGAAAGGCTTGACTGCGGATGAAAACGTAAAAATCATAACCGCATTGATTGTTTCCGATGAAGTATATTCTGAATATGTAAATCCAGACACCGTTACCGTTTATCACAATTTCTGTATTCCGAGCGAAACTGTGGAAGCTGATGGCCTGATGGTGTCGATTATGGAAGCCCGTGACCTGTTAAAGCCCTCTGGCCTGTACTGCGAAAGCTATTTGGACAATTTCGGACGGCAACTATTTTATGTCATTTCCGGCAGCTACACGACCTTATACATGGGTTTTATGCTTCTAATTATCGCTTGCGCCCTACTTGCCCTGCAATTCCTAACCCAAATGCGAGAAACAAAGGCAAGGTATGCGACACTTTCTATTCTGGGCGCACGACGCGAACAAATGAAGCGTTCCATAAACCAACAGGTGCTATGGTATTTTCTGCTCCCGCTGTTTCCTGCGTGTATCAGCGGTACAGTCGGAATTTGCGCAATGCAGCATTACCTATACTCTAATATGGCAAAACTGCAACAGTCTTATCCTATGCTGCTCGTTATGGCGCTTGTCGTTGTTTGTATGCTTGCATTGTACGGTGTGGCTATTGCGCGGACAGCAAACCGTGAAATCAGCAAATTAAATTGGAAGCCAAATGCTTAATGGGCTTATTCGGGAAGGAGGTGTTCATATTGGCGCAAATTATTGTGGTTGAAGATGATGTATATATGCGGGAAGAATTGATTGATGTGTTGGAAAAAGCGGGATATGACGCTGTTCCTTTGCTTGACTTTGAAAATGCCGTATCACAGATAATGTCTCTTTCCCGGACTTGATTTTGCTCGACATCAATCTTCCTTTTCACTCCGGCTTTGAAATCTGCAAAGAGGTAAAGGCCAAACAGCTTGGGACTGTGCTGATATTAACTGCAAGAGATAAATTACAGGACGAGCTTCACGCTTTGGGATTAGGGGCGGACGATTACCTAACAAAGCCATGCAACACGGAACGGCTTCTTGCCCGCATTAAAAACCTCTTGCGCCGCAAAGAAGAACAGATGCAGCAGGGATTGCTTAACGGGGGCGGCTTCCTGCTTGATCCAAACACTTTTACGCTCTATGCAGGAAAGAAATCTTATGTTCTTCCGCAGAATGAGGGGAAAATACTTCTCACCCTTTTGC
>NZ_JAYFUY010000019.1:0-18111 GCF_059933065.1 Blautia sp. HA3515
TCCATGGCAGTAGCAAGGGCAAGTGCAATGGCCATGCGGATTCCCCTTTATCAATATCTGGGAGGCTGTCATGCCAGCCGGCTGCCTGTGCCTATGATGAATATCCTGAATGGGGGCTGTCACGCAGACAATACGGTGGATCTGCAGGAATTTATGATCATGCCCCTTGGGACAGACTGCTTTCCGGAAGCATTGCGGATGAGTGCAGAAATATATCAGCATCTGAAATGTATCCTCAGGCAGAGAAATATGAATACCGGAGTGGGCGACGAAGGCGGTTTTGCACCGGATGTGAAGGATTCCAGACAGGTTCTGGAGCTGATCATGGAGGCTGTTGAAAAAAGTGGTTATCAGCCGGGCAAAGAGATCGGAATCGCAATTGATGCAGCTGCCAGTGAGTTGTATGATGAAGAAAGAGGAGTTTATGTTTTCCCTGGCGAAAGTCAGATGACAGGGGAAGAAGTATTACGGGACAGTGGAGAGATGATCCATTATTATCAGACGCTTGCTCAGGATTTTCCTATTGTGTCTCTAGAGGATGGACTTCATGAGGATGACTGGGAAGGCTGGAAGAATATGACTAAGGTTTTGGGAAGCCATCTTCAGCTGGTAGGAGACGATCTTTTTGTTACCAATATCAAAAGACTTGGCTGTGGGATCCGTCTGGATGCTGCTAATGCGATTCTGATCAAGGTGAACCAGATCGGAACGGTAACAGAAGCCCTGGATGCTGTGGAAATGGCTCATCGTGCAGGATATCGTTCTATCATATCCCACCGTTCCGGGGAAACGGAGGATCCTTTTATTGCTGATCTGGCAGTGGCAACAGGAGCAGGGCAGATCAAAACAGGAGCACCCTGCAGATCCGAGCGGAATGCCAAATACAATCAGCTTCTTCGTATCCATGAGCATCTGGGTGGACTGGCAATCTATCAGAATCCGTTTTCTTGATCTGCTTTTATGTTTTTTATTAATTTTAACAAAACATTAATAAAACATTTTGGAAAAACAGTTGAAATCCCACTTTACCTATGATACAATGAAGAACAGTTGATTAGGAGGTGTAACAGAGTGGAGATTTTAAGAACGATATTGACAGTTATTTTTGCTATAGATTGTATTGCCCTTACCGTAGTAGTCCTGATGCAGGAAGGAAAGTCTCAGGGACTGGGCGCAATTGCAGGAGCAGCAGATACCTACTGGGGAAAGAATAAGGGACGTACCATGGAAGGTGGCCTTGTTAAAGCTACTACCCTGATGGGAGTTCTGTTCTTTGTGCTTGCTGTAGTTCTGAACCTGAATTTCTAAGCATATTCCAGTGACAGGACAAGCCGCAGGTTTTACAGCTTTATGCTGTGGACATTGTGTATAAGTTAGTAAATGGGAAAGGCTGTTGCATATTACAACAGCCTTTTTTTATCAAAGGAGATATTTTGAGCGGAAGAAATAATACAGACAAAAGGAAAAAATTCATACTGGAATTAATGGGGGATCCTGTCTACAAGCCTATGCGGCTGCGGGAAATGGCCTCTTTGCTTGGCCTGTCGAAGGAAGAAAAAAGAGAATTGTGGCAGGTGCTGGATGAGAATTGGAGCAGGAGGGCAAGGCACAGCAGGACAAAAAAGGCAGATATTCCAAAGTATCCGGTAAAAAGAAAAAAAATAAGAGCAGGAAAAAAGATTTAAAGGCTGTAAAAGAATGGAACGGCGGAAAAGAAAAAACCTGGGTTAAAAAAAGACAGACAGAAAATCATTTCCAGGCAGATCTTGTTGATATGCCCAGGTATGAAGGGACATTTATCGGGCATAGCAAAGGCTTTGGCTTTGTAGAAACAGAAGAACTGGAAGAGGATATTTTTATCCCAGGAGGAGAATCCAGGAACAGCTATGCACCAGGACCGGGTAGTGGTAGTTGTGACCAGGGAGCCGGAGGAAGGAAAACGCAGGGAAGGCGCTGTTGTGAAGATCCTGGAGCGTGGTACCACCCAGATTGTAGGTACGTATCAGAATAACCGGGATTATGGCTTTGTTCTCAGTGATAATCCCAGATTTTCCAAAGATATCTTTATTCCCAAGAAGGATTCCAAGGGCGTCCGGGATGGAGATAAGGTGGTTGTTCAGATCACAGATTACGGTACTAAGAACGAAAGCCCGGAAGGCAAGGTGATCGAGGATCTGGGAAGTATGAAAGCACCAGGGACAGACATTCTGGCTATTGTGAAAAGCTTTGGGATCCCCAGTGAATTTCCAGATAAGGTACTGCGACAGGCAGAACGTGTACCGGATCATGTGCTGGATGCAGACAGGGATGGCAGGCTGGATCTGACCCATCTTAGACGGTTACCATTGATGGCGAGGATGCAAAGGATCTGGATGATGCCATTTCCCTGACAAAAGAAGGAGATATCTACCACTTGGGAGTACATATTGCAGATGTCAGCAATTATGTGCAGGGAGGCAGTGCATTGGACCGTGAAGCCTTGAAAAGGGGTACCAGTGTTTATCTTGCAGACCGTGTAGTGCCTATGCTTCCAGTACGGCTTTCCAATGGGATCTGTTCCCCTGAACCAGGGACAGGACCGTCTTACGCTTTCTTGTCTGATGGATATTGATTCATCAGGAAAGCAGAGTCCTACCAGATCGCAGAGACGGTGATTCGTGTGGACGAGCGGATGTGTTACACAGATGTTAAGAATATCCTGGAGGATACGGATCCCACAGGCAAAAGAAAGATATGCCCCGCTGATTCCCATGTTTTTTCTTATGAAAGAACTTTCAGCAATCATCCGTGAAAGCAGACATCACAGAGGTTCCATTGATTTTGATTTTCCTGAAAGCAAGATCATCCTGAATGCAGCAGGAAGGGCTATTGATGTAAAGCCTTATGAGGCTAATGTTGCCACCAGGATCATTGAAGACTTTATGCTGATGGCTAATGAGACTGTGGCAGAAGAATACTGTAAAGAAGGAAAGCCATTTGTTTACAGGACCCACGATAATCCGGATCCTGAAAAGGTGGAAAGTCTGCTGACCCTTTTGCGTAATCAGGGAGTGGCTGTACAGAAGATGGGCCAGGAGATCGCACCAAGGAGATCCAGCAGATCCTGGAGCAGATCCAGGGGCTGGAGAATGAACCGCAGATCAGCCGTCTTACTCTCCGCACCATGAAGCAGGCCAGGTATACTACCCAGTGCAGCAGTCATTTTGGATTGGCAGCAAAGTACTACTGTCATTTCACTTCACCTATCCGCAGGTATCCGGATCTTCAGATCCACAGGATCATTAAAGATAATTTAAGGGGACGCCTGATCCGGGAAGGACGGACGGAACATTATCAGGAGATCCTGGAGGATGTGGCACAGCAGTCCAGTGCCTGTGAGCGCAGGGCAGATGAGGCAGAACGGGAGTCTGACAAGCTGAAGAAGGCAGAATACATGTCCTATCATCTGGGTGAAGAATACGAAGGGATCATTTCCGGTGTTACAGGCTGGGGCTTTTATGTGGAGCTTCCTAATACAGTAGAAGGACTTGTACATGTAAATACATTGCGGGATGATTATTATACCTTTGACAAAGAAACCTATGAACTGCGGGGGGACATAGACCCAGGAAGGTATACAGGCTTGGCCAGAAGGTAAAGGTCCGGGTAGCAGATGCGGATACATTTCTGAAGACCGTGGATTTTACAGTGGTCCACCCATAAAAGTAGAAGAAAAGCAAAGAAAGGGAGAGAGTCAATGGCGAAGAAACCTGGGATCAAACTGATCGCAAATAATAAAAAAGCCTTTCATGATTATTTTATAGAAGATACCTATGAAGCCGGGATCGCACTAGCTGGCACAGAGGTAAAATCTCTCCGAATGGGGAAATGCAGTATTAAAGAATCCTATGTTCGGTCAGAGAGAGGGGAGATGTTCATATATGGTATGAATATCAGTCCTTATGAAAAGGGGAATATTTTCAATAAAGATCCTCTTCGTGTAAGGAAGCTTCTTCTGCACAGATACGAGATCAACAAGATCGAAGGAAAGCTGAAGGAGAAAGGTCTGACACTTGTGCCATTAAAAGTGTATTTTAAGAACAGTCTGGTGAAGGTGGAGATCGGAATGGCAAGAGGAAAGAAACTGTATGACAAACGTCAGGATATTGCAAAGAAAGACCAGAGACGAGAGGCTGAACGAGACTTTAAGGTAAAGAATCTGTACTGATGGAGGCAGCATGATGAAAGCAGGATTCATGGAGAAAAATCAAATCCAGGATAAAGGACAAATCCAGGATAAAGGACGAATCCAGGATAAAGAACGTCTGGTTCGTACTGTGGCAGATTCAAGGACAGAACAGGTACATCTGATCATGCATCAGCACTTAAATGCAGGCGGCCGTCTGTTTGGAGGAATGCTGATGCAGTGGGCAGATGAGGTGGCCAGTGTGGTAGCCATGCGTCATGCAGGCACCAACCGTGTGACCACAGCTGCCATTGATAATCTTCAGTTTAAAGAAGCAACCTATGAGGGAGAGCTTTTGGTACTGATCGGATATGTTACCTGTGTAGGCAATACCTCTATGGAAGTGGAGATCGATACGTATGTGGAAAGATCAAATGGCCCATGCGCTATTCTGTGAACCGTGCATTTTTTGTCATGGTGGCAATGGACGAAAACGAGCATCCTATGCAGGTACCCGGGGCTTAAGATCTGTACAGAGGCGGAAAAGGGCAGACATGAAGCAGGACTCCTTAGGAAAAATATGCGGAAGAACCGTATGAAGACAGGGTTTTAACAGGGGGATTCAGTGGAAAGCACTTATCCCATTATAGAAACAAAAAGTCTAAAAATTGTATGAAATCCTGCCGGGGTTGGTTGACAAGATGGGGATACTCTGTAATAATAAAATAGTATTTTTACTGGATTTGTAACTGTGAGGATACAGAACAGTTACGATTTATGTCCAGATCTTTATTGTTTATGATCCAATTTTCGGGAGGAATATATATTATGAAAAAACGTTATCTGATCCTGGCAGGGCTGCTTGTCTGTGTGGCAGCTGCAGCAGGATGTGGATGTGGAAAAAAGAGCAAAGATGATGGGAAGCAGTCTGAGACGCAGGTAACAGTAGCGCCTGCATCAGATGACCAGAAGAAAGACAGCTCTTCCGGCAGTGACACCGGACTGGTGGATATGGAGAAGAGCACGGATGAAGATATTACCAATATTATGGGAGAGAAGACAAGCACATCTTCCAAGGTGGTTGTGATCAATAAGACAGGTTCTGAAGTTGCCAGGATCTATATCCGTCCTAATTCCGACGAGGATGATGACTGGGGCGATGATCTTGTGAACGGCATGTTTACCTTGAAGGACGGGGATAAGGCACTGTACTACTTTGAGAAGAATGCCAAGGATGCATCCGGCAATACTGTTTCCAGCTATGACATCCGTATTTCTTACACAGATGAGAATAAGAGCGAGTGCTTCTTCAGAAAGATCCCGCTTCAGAATATCAGCCAGATCACTTTGAAGATGGATGGTTCAGGAGATTCTTCTATTCCCTATGCTACTTACCAGACTGGCAGCAGCAAGAAGGAAACCTCCACACTTACAGAGGTTAAGAAGCGTCTGGGTCTGATCGATGATGATGGACAGAGTACAGATGGCAGTGACAATGATACAGATGTCACACCTACTCCTGGAGTGACCGCAGCACCATCCGCTACCACAGCTCCTACACCTACCCCGGATCCTAATAATACAGATCCTTCGGATAATAGTGCCAGCGTGGCAGAGCAGTATATCGGGCAGTCCCTGGACAGTCTGATCGCAGCATGTGGGGAGCCCCAGGGCAGTGACTATCAGAATGAGCCTGAGACCGGAGAGACAGGCTACCATTATTATCCATCTTTTACAGTTTCTACTACTGTGGACGAGAGCGGTAATGAGATCGTTGCAGGTGTATGGTAACAAATACTGCAGTTTGGCAGGAACAGGTTACGAAGAGCAAAGTGAGCATTAACCAGAGAATAATCGAAGCAAAGGCAGGATTTTACAATGGAAATGAAAAGAGTACTATTAAAATTAAGTGGTGAGGCACTGGCAGGCCCTAAGAAGACAGGCTTTGACGAGACTACAGTGATCGGAGTTGCGAAGCAGATCCATCAGATCGTATCTGAAGGCCTTCAGGTAGGGATCGTGATCGGAGGCGGCAATTTCTGGCGGGGACGTACCAGCGGTGCCATGGAGCGCAGCAAGGCAGACCAGATCGGTATGCTTGCTACGATCATGAACTGTATTTATGTATCCGATATCTGCAGATATGTAGGCCTTTCTACAGAGATTTATACGCCATTTACCTGTGGTGCATTTACCAGACTGTATTCCAAGGACAGCGTAGAGGAGAGCTTTGCACAGGGCAAGGTAGTATTTTTTGCCGGTGGTACAGGTCATCCTTATTTTTCTACAGATACAGCCACTGTGCTTCGTGCAGTGGAGATCAGCGCAGATGCTATCCTTCTTGCAAAAGCAGTAGATGGTATTTATGACAGTGATCCTAAGGTGAATCCGGCTGCAGTGAAGTATGATGAGATTTCCATACAGGAAGTGGTTGACAAGAAGCTGGCAGCTATGGATCTTACTGCATCCATCATGTGTCTGGAGCAGAAGATGCCTATGCTGGTATTTGGCCTTGAGGAAGAGAACAGCATTGTGAATACTGTTCATGGTAAATTCTCCGGTACAAAAGTAACCGTGTAGAAAATAGAGAATAACAGGAGAGGGAGATTGAACAATGGATGAGAGAATTCAGAAATATGAGGACAAAATGAAAAAGACCCTGAGTGGTTTTGAGACAGAGCTTACAACGATCCGTGCAGGACGCGCTAATCCGCATATCCTTGATAAGCTGACAGTAGATTACTATGGAACACCTACCCCCCTTCAGCAGGTAGCTAATATTACAGTTCCTGAAGCACGTTTGATCCAGATCCAGCCATGGGAGAACAGTCTGATCAAGAAGATCGAGAAAGCCATTCTGTGCTCTGATCTGGGCCTGAATCCAAGTAATGACGGCAAGGTGATCCGTCTTCTTTTCCCGGAACTTACAGAGGACCGTCGTAAAGAGCTTGTAAAGGATGTTAAGAAGAAAGGGGAAGCAGCCAAGGTTGCTGTCCGCAATATCCGCAGGGATGCCAATGATGCCTTCAAGAAACTGAAAAAAGAAGATGTTTCTGAAGATGAAGTAAAGGAACTTGAAGAGAAAGTCCAGAAACTGACAGATAAGTATATCAAGGATGTAGATGCTGCAGTTGATAAGAAATCCAAAGAAATTATGACAGTATAAGCACTATATATGGGAGGACTGCTGCAAATAAGGCATTGTCTGTTTGCGGCAGTCCTTTTGTGCAGTCTTAAAAGAAGGAGAGAATATGAAGGTACCCAATCATGTTGCGATCATTCTGGATGGGAATGGCAGATGGGCGAAAAGCAAAGGGCATGCCAAGAACTTACGGGCATGTAAAAGGCTGCGCCAAATAGAAGAAACCTGGAAACCATTTGTGATGATGTAAAAGACTTAGGAATCAAATATCTGACAGTATATGCGTTTTCCACAGAGAACTGGAAGCGTTCCAGGGATGAGGTTGAAGCGCTGATGAAGCTTTTCAGAAGCTATCTGAAAAAGTGTGTGAAAATTGCAGAAAGAAATAAAATGCGGGTGAAGATCATAGGAGATACCTCTGTATTTGATGAAGTGATCCTGGAGAGGATCCACTACCTGGAAGAAGTATCCAAGGATTATGATGAACTGTATTTCCAGATCGCACTGAATTATGGCAGCAGGGATGAGATTACCAGAGGTATGCGAAGAATGGCACAGGATGCGGCAGAAGGGAAGCTGATTCCGGCACAGATCACAGAGGAAACAATAGAGGGATATCTGGATACTGCCGGAGTACCAGATCCGGATCTTCTGATCCGCACAAGCGGAGAACTGCGCCTGTCCAATTTTCTCTTATGGCAGCTGGCCTATACAGAGTTTTATTTTACAGAAGTTCCATGGCCGGATTTTGATAAAGAAGAATTAATCAGAGCCATTGAGAAATATAATCAAAGAGACAGAAGATACGGTGGGGTGAAGGAGGAACAGCATGTTTAAAACAAGACTTATAAGCGGGATCCTGCTGGTAGCAGTTGCTCTTCTTACGATCATGAGCGGCAGTTATATCCTGTTTTTTACCCTTCTCGGGATTTCCCTGATCGGTATGCAGGAATTATATAAGGCCATGCAGGTTCACAAAGAGAAGTTTACGCTTCTTGAGATCACAGGCTATGTGGGGGCTGTGATATATTATATTGCCATGGCAGCAGACTATGGGAAATATGGCATGATGGGTCTGATCCTGGCATTGATCCTTCTGCTTTTTGTATATGTATTTACATATCCAAGATTTCATGCAGGAGAAGTAATGGAAGCCTTTTTCGGGATCGTCTATGTTGCGGTTATGCTTTCTTTTATTTACCTTACCCGTAATCTTGCAGATGGCAAATATATTGTATGGCTGATCTTCTTATGCTCCTGGGGATGTGATACCTGCGCTTACTGTACAGGTATGCTCATCGGCAAGCACAAGATGGCTCCTGTACTAAGTCCTAAGAAATCGGTGGAAGGAGCTGTGGGAGGTGTGGCAGGAGCTGCACTTCTGGGTGCATTATATGCAGCAGCCACCGGTGGTAAAGTGGCTGAATATGCCCTGATCTGTGCGGTTGGAGCGCTGATCTCCATGGTAGGCGATCTGGCTGCTTCTGCCATCAAGAGAAATCAGGGGATCAAGGATTACGGCAAACTGATCCCGGGACATGGAGGAATCCTTGACCGTTTTGACAGTGTGATCATTACAGCACCGGTGATCTATTACCTGGCAACCCTGATCCTGGGCTGATCCATATAGGAAGAGAGGATGCGCTTTTTATGAAAAAAATAGCAATTTTAGGATCCACCGGATCTATTGGCACCCAGACATTGGATGTGGTCCGGGCAAATAAAGATATACAGGTTCTTGGTATCAGCGCAGGGAGAAATATCCTTAAGCTGGAAGAACAGGTACGGGAGTTCCATCCCAGGCTGGTAGCTGTATGGGATGAACAGGCTGCAAAAGATCTGCAGATACGGATCGCAGATCTGCCTGTAGAAGTGGTTTCGGGTATGGACGGCCTGCTTCAGCTGGCAAGGATGGATGAGACAGATATACTTGTGACAGCTGTGGTAGGGATGATCGGGATCCGTCCTACCATGGAAGCCATCTGTGCAGGGAAAGACATTGCGCTTGCCAATAAAGAGACCCTGGTAACAGCCGGGCATCTGATCATGCCCCTTGCAAAAGAAAAGGGAGTACAGATCCTGCCGGTAGACAGTGAGCACAGTGCTATTTTTCAGGCTATTCATGGAGAAAACAAAAAAGAGATCCATAAGCTTCTGATCACAGCCTCCGGCGGACCTTTCAGAGGAAGGAAACGGGAAGATCTGCAGCAGGTGACTGTGGCAGATACATTAAAACACCCTAACTGGGTTATGGGACAGAAGATCACAGTAGATTCAGCAACCCTGGTGAATAAAGGACTTGAGGTAATGGAAGCAAGATGGCTGTTTGATATGGATCTTGATCATATTCAGGTGGTGGTACAGCCTCAGAGTATTATCCATTCCATGGTTGAATTTAAAGATGGGGCAGTGATGGCACAGCTTGGGACACCGGATATGCGCCTGCCCATCCAGTATGCTCTGTATTATCCTGAGAGACGTTATCTGGATGGGGAACGCCTTGACTTCCATAAACTCAGGCAGATCACCTTTGAAGAACCAGATATGGATACGTTCCTGGGACTTCCTATGGCGATCCAGGCAGCACAGGCTGGAGGCAGCATGCCTACTGTCTTTAATGCAGCCAATGAGCTGGCAGTGAAGCTGTTTCTTCAGGAAAAGATCCGTTTTCTGGATATTTATCAGATTATCGGGCAGTCTATGGGAAGACATAAAGTGATCCGGCATCCGGATCTGGATCAGATCCTGGCTGTGGAAAAAGAAACCTATCAGTGGATTGAAAGCAGGTGGTAGATTGAAGATCATTCTGGCAATCATTATTTTCAGCGCAATTGTATTGTTTCATGAGTTGGGACATTTCCTGCTGGCAAAGAAAAACGGGATCGTAGTTACAGAGTTTTCCCTGGGAATGGGGCCAAGGCTTGTAAGTACGGTAAAGGGAGGTACCAGGTATTCCCTGAAGCTGCTTCCTCTTGGCGGATCCTGTGCCATGCTTGGGGAGGATATGGAGGATGACCGGCCTGGCACTTTCAATGCGGCATCTGTCTGGGGACGGATCGCAGTAGTGGCAGCAGGTCCTGTTTTCAATTTTATTTTGGCATTTGTACTCTCAGTGATCATGGTTTCCCTGGCAGGATATGACCCTGCAGAGGTACTGGATGTAAAGACTGGATCTTCAGCAGAAAAGGCAGGTCTTCAGACCGGGGATGTGATCACGGAATATGAAGGATATACCATTGATCTATCCAGGGATCTGTACCTGTATACGTATTTTAATCCTGCACAGGAAGATAAGACCGTACACATGACGGTAGATCGTGACGGGCAGGAGATCGATCTGGCCTTTAAGCCGGATGTATCTGTCAGGTATCTGCTTGGCTTTAACAGAAGCGATGCTTCCTCTATGGAGGTGGAATCCCTGATCCAGGGAATGCCTTTGGAGGAAGCAGGTCTTCAGGCAGGGGATGTGATCACATCCATTAACGGGGTTAAAGTGGCAGACGGGGAAACGAATACCAGGCATATATTGATGAGCACCCGCTTTCCAACGAGCCTGTACAGATCACTTATGAGCGAAATGGACTGGAATATGATGCCACCATTACGCCAAGGGAATACCGTACACCGGATCTTGGATTTTCCTATAATGCAGGTTATCAGAAGACAAAAGGGATGGCTGTATTGAAATACAGTGCCTATGAAGTAAAATATCTGATCCGCTCTACCATTATGAGCCTGAAAGAGCTGATCACCGGACACCTGGGGATCAAGGATCTGAGCGGACCAGTAGGTGTGGTGGATGCTATTGGCACCACCTATGAACAAAGCAAAAAAGAAGGAATACTTGCAGTATGGGTCAACATGATCTATATGGCAATCTTTCTTTCTGCAAACCTGGGGGTTATGAACCTGCTCCCCATCCCTGCACTGGATGGAGGGAGGCTTATCTTCCTGGTGATTGAAGCAGTGCGGAGAAAGCCAGTGAACCGCCAGGTGGAAGGGATGGTTCATTTTGCCGGGCTGATGCTCCTTATGCTTTTGATGGTAGTAGTGATGTATAATGATATTCTGAAGATTTTTTAAAGAAGGATAATATCTGATATGTTGGTCAGATATTGTTTTAAAGGCATTTCCTGGATGCCACGGGTACCCATTCCTTCAAATATTACATGTTTGTTTTTTATTCCATATACAAGCAGATATTCTATACCGCCGGCTTTCTTATCTCTTTTATGAACAGATATTCCAGGGATAGGAAAGTCTTCTGCTGTAACAGAAAGATCCATTTGGTAGGATTCAGCAGAAGGAATGCGCTGTCTCATTTTCTGAAGAACCAGGTTTCCTTCTGTAGTGGATTCTACAGGATTGATATCTTTGATCAACTCTTCATAGGATAGTGGTTTGCCAAGGACGGTTGACCATTTTACCAGTGCCCACAAAGCGGTATTTGTAGTTGTATAATTGGATACCCGAAAAGAGTATTCTACGAATTTTTGGTAGTTTTCTGGCTGTGTTCGTTTCAGATGCTCCAGAAAGGCGTAACTGAGTTTGTTCAGCCGTATGTTCAGTTGGCAGCTTTTGGAATTGGTGGTATACATATTGCCATACTGAAGATAGGAATTGGCGTAGCATTCGCCTCCACAGGCCTGGTGAAAATCACAGGCTTTACATGCTGGGATTTTGTCTTTCGGACGTTCCCAGTATTTTTTTACCAAATCCGGACGTACGCCTTCCGTCAGGCTTCCGATACAGAAATCTTTTGAACCCATCATAACGCTGCATGAATAGAATTTTCCGTCAGGACCGCAGATAATACGGTTTTTACCCATTTCACAGCGGAAAGGAGCGCTGCCGCCTTTCCGCAGATTTTGCGAGATCAGGATGCCGAAAACATCAGCACCATTGATCAGCTTTATCAGATAGTCAAAATTCCCCTGCTTTAACTGGAACAATACATTTTCGCACAGTTTCTCGTAATGCAGCAAAAGCTCATCTATATCAAAGTGATCGAAATCGTAGGCAGATCCGGAATATTCCCGGATATAGCGCATGCTGATACAGTCTACATTTGGAAGCTGATAAAGTTCATCAAAGATTTCATCCACCTTCTGGTTTAAAGGGGTGATAGTGGAAGCAATGCCGAATTTTTTGTTTTGGAACAATTCCAGACTCTTTTTTACATCCTGGAAAGTGCCTTTCCCATTTTTGTATATCCGGTTATTGTCATTGGTTTCCTGTCCGCCATCAAGGCTTGTTCCAAGAAGAATCATGGATTCATTTTCAAAATAATCAGCCATTTCCCGAGTCATCAATGTGAGATTGGAGCAGAACATGATTTCGATGGCTTTTCCGATTTCCTGTCTCTTTTCTTTACAGTATTCTGTTACCTGACGAATTAAATCGAACTTCAGCAAAGGCTCTCCGGAGCCGCTGAAATCAAAAATATATTTGCAGCCGTAGGGAGCATATTCGTAAAGCATATAATCAATTGCTTTTTTTATGGTATCAAAGCTCAATTCCTGGTTGTCCAGATAATCAGAGTGTCCAAAGCAGTATTTACAGTTCAGGTTGCATTTTCTGGATGGATGAAAACACAAGGTAAACTGTCCAAGCTCCAGTTCATTTCTGATTTCTGGTTCTGAATAGTGAGTCAGATTTCCAATGCGTTTTTCTATGGATGTTCTTGAAAAAACTGAGTATTCTTCTGGAGATTCTTTCTTCAAAAAGCAATCCAGTTCTTTCCATGTCCATTGATATTCACAATCTGCCATTGCGCAATCAGGGCGCAGACCAAAGTAATAATTGACAGCAGGCAGATAAAGGATTTTCTCATTCAGGGCTGTATAAATAATAGCTTTATATGTTTTCATCGAATCCTCCAAGTAGGTCCGGCTGCGTATATGAATGATCCTGTACTTCATTCCACAGCCTGTAATAATAATTTTTGTTTTGCAGAAGCTGGACATGCGTGCCTTCTTCCACCAGAGAACCATTATCAAATACATAGATCCGGTCACAGTTTTTTACTGTGGTCAGCCTGTGAGCAATCTGGATCAATGTCATATGATTGGCACATTCTGACAGGGCACGTCCGATCATCTTTTCTGAAATATTGTCCAGGCTGCTTGTGGCTTCATCCATGATCAGTACCTGTGGTTTTCCAAGAAGTGCCCGGGCAATGGAAATGCGTTGTTTCTGACCGCCAGAAAGATTTTTTCCGTTTTCCTCAATCAGGGTTTCAAAGCCAAGAGGCAGAGAATCAGCCATATCCTGTATGCCGCATAATTCGCAGATGTGGTTGAAATCACTTTCTTCAATATCCTCACGACCGTTTAGCAGATTTTCGCGAAGAGAACCATTTTGCAGGAAAACATCCTGGGAAAGATACAGAATCTTTTTACGCAGTTCCGGTTTATAAATGGTGTTCATATCAACATCATTGTAGAAAATTGTTTGATCTGATGCCTGAAAAAGACCTACCAGAAGCTTTGTCAGAGTCGTTTTTCCTGATCCGGAATTTCCGACAAAACCGATTTTTTGTCCCTGTGTTATGGTTAGTGATACATTTTTCAGAACGGGCTTCCTTGTACCGTAAGAGAAAGTAAGATCCTGAACGCGGATCCGTTTAAAATCAGGCAGTGGCTGTACATGCGCCGGCTTTTCTGCATCGTATTCACATCTGTAATCCAGAACTTCTCCAATACGGTTTACGGATACAACGGCAGCCTGAATGGTAGGCTGCAGATTGATCAGATTTGTAACCGGCCCGATAAAATATCCTAACAGGGCATTAAAGGTGATCAGTTCACCAATGGAAAGATTTCCCTTTAGTACGCCTGCTGTGCCTACCCACAGGATGGCAACACCTCCAAGGGAAGAAATGGTAGAGATCAGGGTGCTTTCACTAAGTGAGATCATTCCGATATGGAAATTTTTTTTCAGAAGATCCTTGTACATACCGCTTACTTTGTCAAAATGCCGTTTTTCATTATTAAAGGATTTTATGGTTTCCATGCCGTTTACACTTTCGATAAAGCGTGAGGTGACCTTTGCATTGGCGTCCAGGATCTGACGATTCATTTTCATTAATGGTCCTGTATACAGAAAAACGATCAGAGCATACACAGCCATCATAATGAAGGCCACCAGAAACATTTGGGGATTATACCTGCACAGGATCACTGCACCGGCAATTGCCATAAATGCATCTAAAAAAACACCTACGGTTGCTTCCGAAATCAGGCTTTGTACACTTCCAATGTCACTGAACCTGGATATGATATCTCCTGTATCCCGCATGGTGTAAAAACGCATGGGAAGAAGCAGTGTATGGAAATAATATCCGAGAGTCAGTTGGGTATCCAGTCGCTGTTCGTATTTGATCATGATAATACTACGGATAACACTTAAAAGAATCTGAGCCAAATAGAGAATAATAATGCCCAGGGAAACCTGCGTCAGATAGGAAAAAGACGCAGAAGGTACGATCTTGTCCATAATCGTCTGATAATAATATGAGGTTATTACACCGATGCCTGTGCAGATCACAGACAGGAAAATAATCAGAAATATGGAACTTTTCTGAGCCAGGATCAGGCGGCAAAAGCTTAACAGATTGTTTTTTTCATGATTACCTGTCACAGAATCATCGGAAGGAGCAGTCAGAAGAAGAAAACCTGTCCAGTTTTTTAGAAAATGATCCTTTTTACAGGTAAGGATTCCCTTTGCAGGATCACACAGCTTTATGCTGTCTTTTTTTACTTTTAGTACCACTACATAATGGAGAAGTCCTTCATCGGTGATCATATGTGCAATGGCTGGGTAGGGAAGATCAGGTGTCAGTCCGTCTGGAGTCATGTCCAGGGCACGGTACTGGTAACGGTAATGGGTAAGACCACGGATAAGACCGGAAGCAGAGGTGCCTTCCCGGTCTGTACCGCAAATATCTTTTAATTCGCTTATGGATATTTTTAGACCGTAATACCTGAAAATGCTAAGCAGACAGGCTGGTCCACAGTCTGCCTTATCATTTTGTAATATTGGTTTAAAATGTTTCATGATGGTATCCTTCCAAATTATTTATGCAACAGAAAAATGAGAGCCGGACGTGTATCCGGCTCTCTTTGAATTGTGATAAATTAACTTGGCCATTTACCATATTTCTGGTAGTATGCAGCCTCGGGTAATATTGCATTGTTATTGGAGTTTTTACTTTGTATTCCATAGTAAAAGTACGGGTTTGAACTCCGGATGACCTGATTGTAGACTGCAAGTGGAGCTGTAGCTCCAGCGACCCGACGGGAACACTGGCAGTAACCGTATTTTCCACCGGCATAAGCATCTAAGGAAGCCAATTCTCTTCCATTGCAAATGAAACGAACATGCACACGGCATCCGCCGTTGACTTCGTCCAGCTGATCAGCAGCTGCCTCTTTTGCGTTTACCTGGATCTCATCCAAATTAATCTTTTTCATTGCGTTTTCCTCCTGTTAATGAATTCACGGGTATGATAGCATAATATACAGAATATTGTCAACAAATTAAAAAAATAAAACATATATTTCTGCAATTCTCACAAAATAAAACAAAAATAATTGTATATTATAACTAAAACAGCTTGTTGAAGTAGGATATTTTTAAAACGGAAAAATAGTTAGAAAACAGGAACAAGATCCTGCCTTGGTTCATATGCTAATCTGAAAAGCATTTTTTGAGGGATGATATGGGGTCAGTTTCAGAAATCCATGCCATGGAAGAAAATATAGACAGGGGAAAGCTACAGGTAACAATAAGATCAGGGGCAGACAATCATCCGGTAGAAAATGCGTTAGTCAGAATATCCTATACCGGTGATCCGGACAGCTTTATTGAAGAGGTACGCACAGACGAATCCGGTCAGACACCGATACTGGAATTAAAGTCTCCGCCTTTGGAATACAGTATGAGTGCTGATCAGGAAAAGCAGCCATATGCAGAATATACGGTGCAGGTGGAAGCAGAAGGATATAAAAATGAAGAGGTGGCCGGAACAGAAGTGCTGCCAAAAGTACTGGCAAAACAGCCGGTTCTTCTGGCAGCACGGAGTATAACAGATTCTTATCAGAGAATTGTGATTCCCCCTCATACATTGTTCGGGGATTATCCGCCTAAGATTGAAGAGGCAGAAGTAAAGCCAATAGAGGAATCCGGTGAGATCGCGCCGCTAATAAAGTGGTAATTCCGGAATACGTTGTGGTTCATGACGGGCCAGCCAATGATCCATCAGCGTCCAATTATTATGTTCGGTACAGAGACTATATAAAAAATGTGGCAAGCAGTGAAATCTATGCCACCTGGCCGGACGATACCATTCGGGCAAATGTGCTTGCTATCATGTCATTTACATTAAACCGGGTATATACGGAATGGTACCGGAATAGACGGTGATTCGTTATTGGGAGTAATAGTATACCGTTTCTGAAGTTTGTACCACAATATAATTGAGAATTTTTTTTCGCTGCGAAAAACATGTACATGTTTTATACTTAAATTGTAGTGAAAGGAGGAATGGATTATATGCCAAGATGTATTCATACTTTATTGATTCAATATTTATCAGAAGTACAAAAGATATACGGTATAATTGAGAGTGTAATTTTATATGGATCTTATGCCAGGGGAGATTATACATCGGAATCGGATATAGATATTATGATTTTAGTGGACCTTTCTGCGGAAGAGATGGATGCCTATTCAGATGCTTTGGCTGAAGTGGGATTTGAGTATAATGTACAATATAATATATGGATAATGCCGGTAGTGAAAAATAAGCAGCATTTTTATCATTGGGTGTCTTTCTTATCCATTTTACTCTAATGTACAGAAGGAAGGGGTTGTTTTGTATGAAGCAGCCTGATTCTATTGATATGGAGAAAATGGATGTAGTGAAGTATCGTTTGAATGTTGCAAATTGTGTTAAGCCTGGAATTTTTCCACATGACTTAGAGGAAGGAAAATTGTAAAGGCAGAAGAAATTCGACATGCAAGTGATTATGATACATTTTATATAGCATCGAAGGCTGTGAACCGCAGAGCAGATCGAAACAGCTGAAAAGATACTTAAATTGGCAGAAGAATATTTTATTATAAGTGCAGAGGTCAGGCATGTTCTGATCTCTGCACTTATTTAACCAATAAAAGACCTAAACAAACCCACCATGATTGGCATGGTGATAATAGACAGCAAGGTGGTAAGAACATATAAAGAACTGGAATAGGCAGCATCTTTGTCATATAACTGCGCCATGGAAGTAACAGTGGCGCAGGCCGGGGTAACGGTCGCAAGATATACAGTCAGCAGGATGGCTTTGGAATCAGGAACCAGGTTAGCCAGCTGAACAGTCATGAAGGCACTGGAATAAATAATATAGTCCTGTCCCTGCAGTGCCTGAACCAGAGAAAAAATCAGAATTCCGGCATTTGAGTAAATGATATTTGCCTGCTCGATCGCATTCAGATGTAATGCACCACGCAATGGGATATTTGCGACAAGAAAAAGAATATGAATACCAATGGCAGCTGTAAAGGCAAATAGCAGATTTTTCTGCATATCCCATAAACATGATAAGAAATAATTTTGCAATTTCCTTTGCCAGCATAATACTGATTTCCATATCCCTGAACTCCTCTTAAAGTGATTGAAATTTCTGAATTTTCAAAGACTATTATATTTGGGGGAATGATTTTTGTAAAGTATAAAGGAGAGCATTTTGAGATTTTCGTCTATGCTGATCTAATATAGAAAATAGCAATACAGCAGAAAAAA
>NZ_JAYFUY010000020.1:0-4392 GCF_059933065.1 Blautia sp. HA3515
AAACGGGCAGTATCTGCCCGTGTATAAACAGGGAGGAAGCGGGATCGGCCTGTCTTCCATTGAGACTATCGCTGAAAAATACCATGGCTTCGCCCAGGTTCTCCCATATTGGTACTGAATTTTATATTGATGTGATGATCCCATTATGGCAGGATCTGCCGCCGCTTCAATAAACCCGGTTTACAGTATCTCCCCTTTGGAAGCGGCGAATATTTTCGGCTACTTCCTCTACTACCCGGAAACGTGTTTCTTTTGCAGCCCAGGCAATATGAGGTGTGATCAGAAGCCTGGTGCTGTCCTGTATCTTAAGAAGAGGATTCTCCGGATCCATAGGCTCCTTGCAAAGCACATCAAGTGCCGCACCTGCGATCTCATCTGTGGTCAGTGCTGTATACAGATCCTGCTCATTTACCAGAGCCCCTCTTGCAACATTAATAAAGATGGCCGTATTCTTCATCTTTTTAAAAGCATCCAGCGTAAACAGATTCTCAGTATATGCATTTAACGGTGCATGGACAGAAATAAAGTCTGACTTTGCCAGCAAAGTATCAAAATCTGTCTGCTCATATCTGCTGTCATACTTATGACCTGATGCTGAATAGCACAGTACCTTGCAGCCAAAGGCTTCTGCCAGCTGTGCCAACTCTTCTGCCGATAGCGCCCAGTCCAACGATCCCCCAGGTTTTATCCTGCAGCTCACAAAAGCTTTTGCCAAAATGAGAGAAACAGCTTCCTCTTGCATATTCTCCGGATTTGACATACTGATCATAATAGGACAGTTTTTCCAGAATATAGAAAAGCAGCGCAAAGGTATGCTGTGCCACTCCGTTCGTAGAATACCCGGCCACATTGTAGGCAGCGATCCCTTTTGCTTTAAGATAATCCCCATCCAGGTTATTGATCCCTGTAGCGGTAAGACATACCAGCTTCAGATTCTTTGCCTTTCCAATGGTTGCTTCACAGATAGGTACTTTATTGGCGATCACCACATCTGCATCCTGCACGCGCTCCGGCGCCTGTTCGCTGGTGCAGGAAGGATAGATCACCACTTCCCCAAACTCTTCAAAAGGAGTAAATACCATATCTTCTCCCAGACTGTCTGCTTCCAATATTACGATTTTCATGCCGTATCTCCTCTCTTCACTGAGATTCATTTGTTACCCGCCGCCTATAGAGGCGAACGTAAGTGCACATCCCATGTATTCTATATGTGACGGTTCAATCCATAAATTCCCGTATGATCTCACGCATGATCTCTTCCTCCTCCGGAGTAAGCATCTTGCTGAAATGACTGCCGGATGCAGCAGTCTGGCGGATGCTGGCTGTGATCTTGTCCACCACCTGCTCCTTCAGGATAGGATCTGCTTTCTCCTTCGTTGGAATCTCCTCTACCCAGGTACGCATCTGCTCAATATAGTCGGACAATGTGCCCATGACCAGGCTTTCCTTGTAAGAAAAGTCCAGTCCCCACCTTAAAAGCATCAGCACCACAGGTACTGCAGCTCCGATATACAAATAGATCAATGGCATACCTTTTTCCAGGTCATAAGCAGTTGTCAGATAAAAAGCCAGTCCCAGGACCGCTGTTGATAACAGGGAACAATACCATACAAATCGATTCATCCGATGCAGCAGCCTGTCTCTTGTTTTCCATAAATTAAGCCACTTCTCTTTAATATTTGATAAGCGGCCTGTTTTTCTGATTATTCTTCTGTAAGAAAGATTTGTGGCAAGCATACCTGCAACGCCCAGGACTCCAAGTCCTGCCATACAATAAAGCAGCAGGTACAGATCCATGATTTTTTTTTACCATAAGCTCCTCCTTATATCTTCTTGCTAAAGAAGATTATACCCCGAAACAGGAGCCTGCGGTACATAAATCGTTCGTCAAATTCTACACCTGCCTGACAAATTTCGCATATGCAACTTCAAGAATGCCTCGGCATTCTCTAAGTCTCAGACTTTCTGCAGTTTATTTACCAATTCTTCAAAATGCATAAAATGGGAAGCCTTTACAAGGATGGTATCTCCTTCTTTCACAAAGCTTCCGATCTTGCTGATCAAAGCCTCCCGATCCGGCTCATAGATCACGTCCAGAGAAGGATTGTCCTGCTTTGCCTTCTGTGCCATATATCCGGAAAGGCTGCCGCAGCAGATCAGAAGGTCAATCCCGCACTTTGCCGCATGGCTTCCCACGCCTTCATGAAGGGCGACCTCATCCTCACCCAGTTCACCCATATCGCCAAGGATTGCCACCTTCCTGCCATCGGCATCCTTTAATACATTCAAAGATGCTTTCATAGACATAGGATTAGCATTATAACAGTCGTCTACGATCAGATATTTCTCTGTGTCGATCATATGAAATCTGCCGCTGATCGATTCATAGCTTTCAATTCCATGACAGATCTGAGGGATGGTCAGTCCATAGATCCTGCCTACAGCAGCTGCTGCCAGTGCATTATAGATCATGTGCTGTCCAGGCATAGGGATCTTTACCGGAAAGCTTTCTTCTCCCATATGGATCCTGCAGGACATCCCTTTAAGACCCAGGCTTTTCACTTCATCTGCATAAACAGGCAGTCCCTGATCCATGCCGAAAAATACCGGTTTTATGCCATGATACTCCTTCACTGTACACAGCTTGTCATCATCCCCGTTCAGCACAATATGCCCATCCGGGTTCACATACTGGAAAATCTCTGTTTTTGCCTTTAATACTCCGTCCCGATCCCCCAGGAACTCCAGATGACAGGTACCAATATTGGTGATCACACAGGTATCCGGTCTGGCGATCTTTGCAAGACGGGTCATTTCCCCGAAATCACTGATCCCCATTTCAAGAACTGCGATCTGATCGTCTTCCCGCAGCCGGAAAACAGTAAGGGGAAGTCCCAGTTCATTATTAAAGTTCCCCTGGGTTTTCAGGGTTTTATATTTTTCCTTCAGAACAGAAGCGATCATTTCCTTGGTGCTTGTCTTGCCTACACTGCCGGTGATCCCCACTACCGGTATCCCCAGCTGCTTAAGATAAAATTCTGCAATATCCTTTACTGCCTGAAGAGAAGACTGCACCTGGATGTAGGGATACTGTGCTCCTTCCAGTGGTCTTTCTGATAATGTGGCAAGGGCACCCTTTTCCATAACCTGTGGGATAAACGTATGTCCATCCACCCGCTCACCTGCTATGGGCACAAACAGACCTTCTGGCTGTATCTGCCTGCTGTCTGTGGTAATAGAGGAAACCTGTATGTCTTTTTTATTTTCAGGTCCATGGTAAACGCCTCCACAAACCTTTGCAATATTTGCTAATGTAAGATTCTTCATAAACTTTACCTGTATTTCTTCATGGAGCAGCGGATCAGTTCCTCACAAAGCTGTGGATAATCCATACCCAGAACCTTGGCTTCCTGTGGGATCAGGCTGGTAGGAGTCATCCCCGGAAGTGTATTTGCCTCCAGACAATACATATCCCCGTTTTCCTTCATAAGAAAATCCAGTCTGCTGTAAGCTTCCAGCTTCAAAGCCTTTGCCGCCTTTACAGCCAGCTCCTGCATCTTGTCTGTCAGCTCCTGTGAAATATGTGCCGGACAGGTTTCTACGGTAGATCCTGCCTGATATTTATTCTTGTAGTCATAAAAGCCCTGGATCGGCGCGATCTCAATGATGGGATACGCCTTTCCGTCTACTACGGATACAGAAAACTCCCGACCCTTTATGTACTCCTCTACTACTGCTTCGTTTCCGTAAATACTCACTTCTTTCAAAGCTTCTTCATACTCTTTCTGGTCATTAACAATGTAAACGCCTACACTGGAACCACCGCAGCTGGTCTTTACAACTACAGGGAACTCCAGTCCAAGAGCTGACAGATCTGTATCAAAGCCATTCTCTCCTGTCAGGGTAGCTCCCTTAGGAGTGGGCACATGATTTGCCAGGAAAAATTCCTTTGTCATACATTTGTCCATGGCAATGGCACTGCTCAGATAACCGGTACCTGTATATTTGATCCCCATCAGGTCAAAAGCTGCCTGTACTTTGCCATCCTCCCCGTTTGCCCCGTGAAGTCCCAGAAATGCAATATCAGCTGCCTGACACAATTCCAGTACATTTGGTCCAAAGAAACTGCGTCTTTCGACCTTCATGATTTCAATCCGAGGATTAAAGCTCTTCATATATTCTACAGCCTGGTCTACATCATATTCCTCAGGGAAAGGATCTGCCCAGTCCACATCCTCTGTACCACAGAAAATATCCACCAGAACTGCCTGATGCCCTTTCTGTCTCAGTGCTTTGCAGATGCCTGTACCTGACATAATGGAAATATCCCGTTCTGTACTGGTCCCGCCTGCCAAAACAACGATCTTCATAATAAGATTCATCTCCTTATAT
>NZ_JAYFUY010000021.1:0-34282 GCF_059933065.1 Blautia sp. HA3515
TAGCATTTGAATTCGGCAAAATCAAGGGGAGTGATGTTAATGACTTGTTTTTGACGATGAATGACTTGTTTTCTTGCCTACTGAAAGTTATGTATTGCGGAATGAAGTTTGATATGATATTATCACGTTAGCGATATATAATATATATAAGAGCATACTAACAATATGAAAGAGGTACGAACAAATGAAGAAGAAAATAGCACTCCTTGGAGCTATGGCATTGCTTGTCAGTTCTTTTGATCAGGGGCTGCTTCTGGCAGCAGAACAGGAAACAGATACACAGCTGGTTGATGTACAGGATGAAGAGCTTTTTACAGATGATTCAGAAGCATCCGCATCTGTTGATGCAATACAGTTTTCTGACCAGGATGAGCCGTCTGTAAAAGAGCAGCCTGACGGCCCTGAAGAAACAGTATTTGAAGATAGTGATTCAGATCTTTTCAGTTCAGGGGAAGCTTCTTTGGAGTTGAAAACACCACCCAGTTTTACTGGTATTGTAGATGGTTCCGGATATAATGACAGTCAGGTATTATATGCTGGAGAATCCGGATATGTGGACGGGATCAGCAAGATACTTGTAAATGGCAAGGAATGGAGAAAAACGGATTCTAAACTTGGTCTTTTTTCGTCTGAAGCTTATTATCTGGCTCCGTCCGAAAATAAAATATATTTTGATGGAAGTGGAAGCGGCATGCTGAAAAGCGGTGATCTGATCACCATTTCCAATCTGCAGTATAAAGATCTTGTGCTCCAGGTAAAAGGGCAGGGAAATACTTTTGAGGTAGTTGTTTATCATGCACAGGCGGGTAATGACAAGGAAGGTCCTTCAGATGGAGAAAATACTTTGTTTGTCAGATTGGTAGGCAGCTTTGAAGGAGCACTGACAGGACAGCGGATACGATGCGATCAGCGGCGCATCTACCTCAGTTTTCCTCCAACAAAAACAGTAATGTGGAGGTTCAGGCTGCCATCCTTCCAGATGGAAATGAGCCGGCAGAAGATGACTGGAAGCCTCTTAGCACTGTTGTAAGTGTTAATTCTCAAAGAACAAAGGTTAATATTGATACAGATTCCTGCGGAATGTCCGGTGTGTATTCTATCTGGGACAGTTCTCTTTCCTTAAGCGGTGTACCGGATAAAGTAGGTACCTCATCCGGTAAGTGTAACAGTTACAGATGAAACAGGCAGAACTGCAGTAAGTAATGAATTATATTTTAAAATATTTGCAAGGAATGAAAAGCTGGAGGATTATCTGAAACTGGAAAACGCAGTACAGACAGCCGATGGCAAATACATGTATGATATGGAGCCGTGGGCTATTCCTAATTTCGGAGGGGTAAATGAAACTGTAACGGTACCAACACAGATCAAGGCATGGTACGGCTCCCATACAAGTGGTACTTACGGAGAACTGGGATATTCAGTGGAAAAGAATCCGGTACAAACGCTGATCGTTCCCAATGGATGTACATTGACCATGGTAAATATGAAAATCCTAAGCAGTGTGAAGATTCTGGTTGAAAATGGTGGTATGCTGAATCTTCGGGATTCTTCTCTGCATGGACAGGTAGAAGTGATGGATGGAGGAAGGCTTTCTGTTAACTACGATGATTATTCCGGAATCCTTACAGGAACTTCTATTAATGGACAGATCATCCTTGATACAGGCGGAATCCTGGAAAACTCCATTATCTATTCAAATACAAACTTTCTCGCTAACGGCAGCTGGATACGTCAGAATATTTCACCTGTAATACAGGTAAATGGGAATGGGGTGATGGGGGAGAGGTTTATGTACGTGGAGATGACGCTCCCACAGGAACAGATCCTGCTACGAAAGAAAAGCTACAGCGGACAGCCTGCCATAAAGGTATCCTCCGGAAGTCTGAACATTGAGAAGAATAGTGTGCTGGCTGTATTTGGCGGCGAGGAGGATTACGCTACCACTTCGGTAGGCGGAAATGCGCTGATCCTGGAAAATAGTCAGGTAACAGGAGAAGGCAAGCTGATCGCTGTAGGTGGAACAGGCCACAGTGATCAGGGTGGCCATGGAGTTGCGGGAAACGGCACCATTAATACGAAAGAAGCATATCTGGAGGGCGGCGCAAGCCAGATGCCGGGAAACAGCAGTATTACAGCAGGTGCAGCTTATACAGAAGGGATTTCTGTGGGTAATGGTGTCCGCCTAAAAGCTGTGCCGGGAAAAAGAATCACTACTAATTATGACAGTGTAGGGGAAACCTACTGGCGCGATACTACCCAGAAGCCGGATCTGAAACTTTATGAGATCACAGATACACCACAGCCTACCAGTGCGCCACAGCCTACCAGTGCACCGCAGCCTACCAGTGCACCACAGCCTACCAGCGCGCCACAGCCTACCAGTGTGCCACAGCCTACCGTGACTCCACAGCCTACTACAGTCCCGCAGCCATCTGATAAACCACAATCAGCTATTGCACCGGATAAAGGCCAGACTAATGAAGGAATACAGGGGCAGGAAGGAACTTCCGGGGCAAATTTTAAGCCTGTGATCCGTGTAAATGTAAAAACTGTTCCGTTAAAAGCAGGGCAGTCCACAAACAAGGTAAAGGTTACATATGCAAAAGGAGATTCTGTAAAATCTTGGGAATCCAGCAATAAAAAAGTTGTTACAGTCAATAAAAAGGGCATTCTGAAAGCAGGGAAAAAGACCGGGAAAGCAACGGTAACCGTTACATTGAACAGTGGACTTCAGGCAAAGATCCAGGTGAAGGTACAGAAAGATCCAGTGCAAACAGCAAGTATCCGCATATCGAAAAAGAATCTTCTTATTAAGGAAGGCTTTAGACAGAAGCTAACACCTGTGATACTGCCAGTTACTTCCAGGGAAACAGTGAAATATACCTCCTCGTCCACAGCAGTGGTAAGAGTAAGCAAATCTGGAGTGATCATAGCCAGAAAAACAGGAAAAGCAAGGATTACTATACGTTCTGGAAAGAAAAAAGCAGTGATTTATGTGACAGTGAAAAAGTAAACGATAATTATGATTGTGGCGGTGATGACTAGTACATCGTTATTCAGTTTTTTTTTGTTTTATGTACGAAAATTCAAGTCCAGCTGTTACTCACCACCTGAAAGAGGTGGGAGTCTTCTCGGCTGAGATAATTTATTGCTGTGAAGAGAAAAAATATCAGCTAAAAATTTGCCTAATTTTTCAAGATTTAATTGCACTTCTTTTATACATTTGTTATAATAAAACGGAAAAGAAGAATTTTAATAAAGAATCGTGATGAGAATCTGTATGGAGACTGCAGTTTGCAGACCTGTATGTCTTGGAAGATTTGGACATGAGAAAGGGAGTAACCATGAATTTAGGAATCATCGCACATAATAGTAAAAAAGTTTTGATCGAAGATTTTTGCATCGCCTACAAGAATATCCTGGCAAAGCATGAAGTATATGCTACAGGCACTACAGGCCGCAGGATCGAGGAGGCTACCAGCCTTCATGTACACAAGTTTCTGGCAGGAAGCATTGGCGGTGACAAGCAGTTTATGGAGATGGTAGAGCGCCAGGATCTGGATATGGTCATTCTGTTCTACAATCCTGTTATGATCGATCCAAAGGAGCCGGATATCACAGCTATTGTGAGACGCTGCGACCAGTATAATATCCCTGTTGCTACCAATATCGCTACAGCAGAGCTTCTGATCCTTGGACTTGCAAGAGGCGATCTGGATTGGAGACTGAATCTGAAATGAGAGTGATCGCAGGAAAGGCAAGACGTTTAAATTTAAAAACAGTACCTGGGATGGAGACCCGTCCTACTACAGACCGTATCAAGGAGACTCTTTTCAATATGCTGCAGCCTGAAATTCCGGATTGCCGTTTTCTTGATCTGTTCAGCGGCAGTGGAGCCATTGGCATATGAAGCACTGAGCCGTGGCGCAGCATTATGCAGTCTTTGTTGAAAAGAATCCTAAGGCTTGTGCATGCATCAGGGAAAATCTTTCATTTACAAAACTTGCAGATAGTGGTAAACTGCTTTCCATGGATGTGCTGCAGGCATTACGCTCCCTGGAAGGCGGAGAGAGTTTCGACTGCATTTTTATGGATCCGCCTTACAGACAGGATCTGGAGCAGCAGGTTCTGGCTTATCTTGCAGACAGCAGTCTTGTAGATGAGCATACGCTGATCATTGTGGAGGCTGATCTGGATACTGATTTTGATTATCTTGATTCCATGGGATTTGCACAGCTGCGTTCCAAGGAATATAAGACCAATAAGCATGTATTCATAACCAGAAAAGAGAACTGAACACATCTGTAAATCCTGAAGAGAGTGAGAGAACATCATACATGGTAGTTGCAGTTTATCCGGGGCTTGACCCGGCAACTTACGGGCATCTGGATGTGATTCAGAGAGCCAGTGTTTCCTTTGACGAAGTGATCGTGGGAGTTTTGCATAATTCTGCAAAAAGTCCGTTGTTTTCTGTAGAAGAACGTGTTAAGATACTAGAAAAGGCTACGGAACATATCCCAAATGTTGTTATTAAGCCTTTTAACGGACTTTCCGTTAATTTTGCCAGAGAAAATAAGGCACAGGTCATCGTTCGCGGGCTTCGGGCTGTTACGGATTTTGAGTATGAGCTTCAGATGGCGCAGACCAATCGTGTGCCTGCACCGGATGTGGATACAGTATTTCTGACCACCAGTCTGGAGTATGCATACTTAAGTTCTACGATTATGAAGGAAGTGGCCATGTTCGACGGGGATATCAGCAAGTTTGCCCCGCCTCAGATCACAGAGGCAGTAAGAGCGAAGATGTACCAGTTAAGAAATAGAGAAAAATAAGGAGAGTGTACTATGAGCAGCAGAATTGAACAGATCATTGAAGAGATTGAAGAGTATGTAGACAGTTGTAAATACCAGCCTCTTTCTACAACCAAGATCGTTGTCAATAAAGAGGAGATCGAAGAACTTCTTCGTGAACTCAGACTGAAGACCCCGGATGAGATCAAACGTTACCAGAAGATCATCAGCAATAAAGATGCTATTCTGGAGGATGCACAGTCCAAGGCAGACGCACTGATCGCAGATGCACAGGCAAAAGCACAGGAGCTTGTTACCCAGCATGAGATCATGCAGAAGGCATATGCTCAGGCTAACGAGACCATTAATGCAGCGAACCGCCAGGCACAGGAGATCCTGGATTCTGCTACACAGGACGCTAACAGCATTCGTTTAAGTGCCATTACTTATACAGATGATATGATGGCTAATATCGGTTCAGTACTGAATCAGACCCTGGAAGATGCAGGCGGCAAATATAAAGGATTTCTTGAAGCTCTTCAGAGTTGTCTGGATGTGGTTAATCACAATCGTCAGGAGCTTGCTCCTCAGACAGCACAGGCAGCAGCTATCTCCAATTCCTATCAGGCACCTGAGCAGGAGTCAGAGACACTGGACGACCTTGGAGAAGATCAGTAAATTAAATGGATACGTTTCTTTGCCCACTGTGTCATGTCCCTATCAGGAGGATACAGAGGGTGAGGATTGTACTGAGACATTTGGCAGAGGCGTAAGGGAAGAAAGAAAGTCTTCCATCCAGTACGCTTTTTGTCTGTGCGGCTACGCACAGTCCTCCGAAAGAGGATAGAGTTATTGCTGCCAGGTATATGGTACGTTCAGGCAGGTTTGAGGACGCGATCCTGTTAAGGCCTGTAGTCAGTTCCATGATACATAGCAGGATTTCTTTGAAAGTATCAGGGATAAGAGGACACTGGCTGAAGCAAGGGGACAGCACAGAGAAAAGCAGGATATAGCCGCCCAGCCTGGTTATGGTTTCAAATCCATTCATAATACAGACATCCAGAAGGGCTCCGGTGGAGCATACCTGGGATGTCTTTTTTTCTGCTATTGCATCAGGATCAGGCCACATATGATCAGCTGCAGTGCAGCCTTTGTACACGAAGAATCTGAAAAACAGCATGCAGCAAAGATCTGCCAGAAACAAAGGGAAAAGCAGATCACTCGCAGGGTATCGTCCTTTCAGACAGGTTTGCCCCAGAAAGGCTGAGCAAAAAGGCCAGGCTTGGATTGCTGCAGAAGGTAAGAAGATATTCCCCCTCCTGTCGGCAGATCTTTCCTGTATATGTAAGGTCAGAGGCCAGCTTGGCACCTACAGGGAATCCTAGCAGCTTTCCGAAGAGGAAGGCATACATTCCCCAGGGGGACAGTCCGAACAGAGTCCGGCACAGGCGAATGCCAGGTTTGGGGATTTTCCATGAGACCTTTATATTCATCAGCAATCCTGTAAGGATCAGAAAAGGCAGCAAAGTGGGCAGCAGGGTATTAAACCACAGGGAAAGTCCATCTCTTGCAGCAAGAAGGGCAGCTTCAGGATTTGCCAGCAGGAAAACTAGCAGGAAGCAGATTCCTGCAAAAAACAGCTTTTTTTTCAAGCCCTTACCCCTTTTTCTTTTAGTATATGGGGTCCAGGGAATGATCATTCATAAATTTAGGAGGTAAGAAAACTATGGCAGCATTAGAAAATTGCAGACCATCCAGAGTTTTTCATTATTTTGAGGAGATTTGCGGTATTCCACACGGATCCGGGAATACACAGGCCATCAGTGATTATCTTGTTGATTTTGCAAAGGGTCACGGCCTTGCATACGTACAGGATCACCTGGGTAATGTGGTGATATACAAAAATGGCACAGCAGGCTATGAACAGTCACCTACAGTGATCCTTCAGGGACATATGGATATGGTGTGTGAGAAACGTGCAGATGTAGAACATGATTTTTTGAAAGATGGTTTGAATCTTTCTGTAACTGAAGACGGATATGTAACTGCTAATGGCACTACCCTTGGCGGAGATGACGGGATCGCTGTAGCCTATGGCCTTGCCCTTCTGGAAAGCCAGGATATTCCCCATCCTCCATTAGAGGTACTGATCACAGTGGACGAGGAGATCGGACTTCTGGGAGCTATGGATTTTGATTGCAGCGTGCTGAAAGGACGCAGGCTGATCAATCTTGATTCAGAGGCAGAAGGCAGCCTGTGGGTCAGCTGTGCCGGCGGCATGGGAGGATACAGTACGATTCCTGTAAAGCGGGTAGCAGGTGTAGGAGAAGGTATCAGGATCCGGATTTTTGGACTTGCTGGCGGACATTCCGGAGCTGAGATTGATAAAAACAGAGCCAATTCCAATATTCTGATGGGAAGAATGCTTTATGAGATGAAGAAGCAGGCAGATTTTGCCATTATTTCCCTTGAAGGCGGCACAAAGGACAATGCCATTACAAGAGAATCTGAATTTCAGGTTCTGGCAGCACCGGAAGATGTTCTGAAGATCCAGCAGCTAGCACAGAAATTTCAGACTGATCTGCGTAAAGAATACACAGGCACGGATGAAGGGATTACCATTTCTACAGAGCTTCTTGGCCACATGGAAAGAAGTACTGCATCCGGTCAGTGGTGAAAAGGTGATCTTTTTCCTGATGAACATGCCTTATGGTATCCGCAAGATGAGCGGTTCCATTCCTGGACTTGTAGAAACCTCTTCCAACCCTGGGATCGTTGCCCTTCACAAAGACGAATTTGAATCTGTAAGCAGTGTACGCAGTTCTGTAGGCTCTGCAAAGGATGCATTGTCTGACAAGCTGGAGTATCTGACGGAATTCCTTGGAGGAGAATATGAGATCCAGGGAGCGTATCCTGCCTGGGAGTACAGGGAGGATTCCCCATTAAGGGATAAGATGGTTGCCGCCTATAAAGCACTCTATAAAGAAGAACCAAAGGTTGTGGCTATTCATGCAGGTCTGGAGTGCGGACTCTTCTATGAAAAGATGGAGGGGCTGGACTGTGTGTCCATCGGACCGAATATGAAGGATATCCATACCTCTGAGGAGCTTCTTGAGGTAGCTTCCGTTGAACGTGTATGGAAGTATCTTCTGAAAGCACTAGAAGATCTAAAGGATTGAAAATTGCATAAAGCTTTTCCTGTGGGCATACTTTGATAAGAGATGGATTTACGGAGGTGCAAGGGTGAAGCAAAGGCCATGCAGATCATGGATCCTCCTTTTATTTCTGATGCTGTGGATGATGGCACTGATGCTGGTACTGGAAGAACGAAGCCGTGTGTCTGGGGTCAATGAAAACAGCATCTATCAGGATGCTTTTCGCAGGCAGAAGATGCCCGCAGAGCTTTATCGGCAGATCATGGACACAAAGTCCGCAGATATGTGGGAGGTATTTACCGCCACTATGATCAGTGGTACCTTTGCACCGGACAGGATCTGTGCAGATTATCAGCCTTTTCTGAATCAAAAAGAAGGCATACCTGCAGCTGTGCCGGAGTTATCAGGCCATATGGGCAGATCTTAAATGCTTTCCTGTAGCAGGGCAGATATCCTGTTTTGAGGATACCTACGGTACAGCCAGAGAGTATGGCGGATTGCACATCCATGAAGGAACGGATTTGTTTGGTCCTGTTACAGAGCCGGGATACTATCCGGTGGTTTCTGTTACGGATGGCGTGGTAGAAAGGACAGGGTGGCTTCCTCTTGGAGGATATCGTATGGGGATCCGTTCTCCCCACGGTGGCTATTTTTATTATGCACATTTGTCAGAATATGATCACAGATTCACAGAAGGAGAAATGGTGCAGGCTGGAGATATTTTAGGCTATATGGGTAATACCGGCTATGGACCCAAAGGTACAAAAGGCAGATTTCCGGTACATTTTCATATGGGGATCTATATAAAGACTCCCAAAGCACAGGAGATGAGTGTAGATCCGTATCATATTCTGAAAATACTTCAGGAAAGTACAGGCAGATCTGATCTGTAAGATTAGGAAGCAAGGGTATGGCAGTATCAACTGATATAGCCTCCGGCAGGGATTGCCGAGGCATTCTTGAATTAAGGAGCGGTTTGAATGGAAATACAGTTATGGAGAAGCATTTTATGTCCCTATGAACTGGCTGTCAAAGAACTGACTGTAAAATTCCAGCATATTATAGAAGAACACAGGGAAAATGACAGATATTCCCCTATTGAACAGGTAAGCGGCAGGGTAAAAAGTGTGACCAGCATCCTGGAAAAGATGCAGCGGAAGCATATCCCTATGGAGCGGATGGAAGAAGAAGTAGAAGACATCGCAGGGGTTCGTATCATCTGTCAGTTTGAAGAGGACATTGAGACGGTAGCGGCCCTGATCCAAAGCCGGACAGATATGACGGTCAAAAGTGAAAAGAATTATCTGAAGCATATTAAGCAAAGCGGATACCGCAGCTATCATCTGATCATTTATTATACTGTGGAGACATTAGATGGTCCAAAAAGGCTGCAGGCAGAGATACAGATCCGTACTATGGCCATGAATTTCTGGGCAACCATAGAGCATTCCCTGCAGTATAAGTACAAAGGGGATATGCCGCCCCATGTTACGGAGCGGCTTAGCAATGCAGCAGAAGCTATTATTTCCCTTGACAGGGAGATGTCACTGGTACGAAGCGAGATCATGGATGCACAGAATTCTTCCCAGGTACAGTCTAATCTGGTAAAAGATATCCTGAATAATATTGAGAACCTTTACAGGCTTTCCAATCAGCGTGAAGTCCTCAAAATACAGTCAGAGTTTCTTCGTGTGTTTAAGACAAAGGATCTGCGTCAGCTGGAACGTTTTCATAGACAGCTGGATATTATTGCGGAAGGGTATCGTGCCCAGGCCGTATATTTTCAGAATTAAATCACACATAAAGCATACAAGGAGCATCAGATGCAGGATTTTTTACCGGTAACAAGAGAAGAAATGAAAAAAAGAGGGTGGGAACAGGTAGATTTCGTCTATGTAAGCGGCGATGCCTACGTGGACCATCCTTCTTTTGGTGCAGCCATTATCGGACGGCTTCTGGAAAGCAGAGGATATAGGGTGGGGATGATCCCCCAGCCTGACTGGCGCAAAAAAGAAAGCATCCAGGTATTTGGACGTCCCCGGCTTGGATTTCTTGTTACAGCCGGAAACATGGATTCTATGGTCAATCATTATACAGTATCCAAAAAGCACAGACAAAAGGACGCTTATTCTCCGGGAGGACAGATGGGACTTCGGCCTGACCTGGCAGTGGTGGTATACAGCAATCTGATCCGGCAAAGCTATAAAGACAGTCCTGTGATCCTAGGCGGGATCGAGGCCAGCCTTCGACGGATGGCACACTATGATTACTGGGAGAATAAAGTTAAGCACAGTATCCTTATTGATTCGGGGGCAGATCTGATTTCTTATGGTATGGGAGAGCATTCAATCCTGGAGATCGCAGAAGCACTGGATAGTGGGATTCCCATTGAGGAGATCACCTATATTGCAGGCACTGTCTACAGGACAAAGGATCTTTTACGGGCCTATGAACCTATCATCCTTCCTTCTTTTGAAGATGTGAAAGAAAACAAAGCAGTGTATGCAGAAAGCTTTGCAACCCAGTACAGGAATACAGACCCTTTTACTGCTAAGGCAATGGCAGAAAGCTATGGGAACCGGGGCTATGTGATCCAGAACCCACCTGCAATGCCTTTATCTACCCAGGAAATGGATGATGTGTATGATCTTCCCTTTACAGGAGAATACCATCCTATGTATAAGAAAAAAGGGGGGATCCCAGCACTGGAGGAGATCAAATTCAGCCTTACCAGCAACAGAGGGTGCTTTGGCGGCTGTAATTTCTGTGCCCTTACCTTTCATCAGGGCAGGATCCTTCAGACAAGAAGCCACGATTCCATTATCCGGGAAGCCGTAAAGATGACAAAAGCACCGGATTTTAAAGGTTATATCCATGATGTTGGCGGACCTACTGCCGATTTTCGTCATCCGTCCTGCCAAAAGCAGCTGACCAAAGGGGTGTGCCAGAACAGGCAGTGTCTTTTCCCAACACCCTGCAAGAATCTGAAGGCAGATCATAAGGATTATGTGCTTCTTCTTCGGAAACTTCGGGACATTCCTGGGAGTAAAAAAAGTGTTTGTCAGATCTGGAGTGCGTTTTGATTATGTGCTGGCTGATCCAGATAAAACATTTTTAAGGGAACTGGTAAAATATCATGTAAGCGGACAGCTGCGTGTGGCACCGGAGCATGTGTCAGATCAGGTGCTTCACTACATGGGCAAGCCTTCTCATCAGGTGTACCTGCGTTTCCTGGAAGAATTTGATAAAGCAGATAAACAGGCACAAAAGGATCAGTATGCCATACCTTACTTCATGTCCTCCCATCCTGGGTGTACCATGAAAGAGGCGGTAAAGCTGGCAGAGTATGTAAGGGATCTGGGATATACTCCGGAGCAGGTGCAGGATTTTTATCCCACACCATCTACCCTTTCCACCTGTATGTATTATACAGGGATCCATCCCATTACAAAGGAAAAGGTATATGTACCGAAAAATCCCCACGAAAAAGCCATCCAACGTGCACTGATGCAGTACAAAAACCCGGCCAACAGGGAGTTGGTGCTGGAGGGACTGAAAATGGCAGGCCGTATGGATCTGGTAGGATTTGGTCCCAAATGCCTGATAAGGCCTGAAAACAGCAGCAGAAAAAAGGAGCAGTTTCATGAAAAAAACAAAAAAACGAAAAAAAATCGAAAAAGGTGAGTTTGGCTATTTTAAAAGCGAGAAGAAACGGAGACTGATCCTTACAGCCATTCTTCTTGGCGTGCCTCTTTTTATTTTTGCAACCATGTGGGCATATCATGGAACAAGAAATACCATCTGGACAGTGATCGCAGCAGTAGGATGCCTGCCTGGCTGTAAATCTATGGTAGGACTGATCATGATCTGGATGCGTAAGCCTATGGATCCTGCTCTTTATAAAAAGATCCGGAAACATCAGGGAGACCTGGAAATGGCCTACGAAATGTATATGACATTTTACGAAAAAAGCGGATATCTGGATGCATTTGCTGTATGCGGCAACACAGTGGTAGGCTACACCAGTGATCCGGCTGTAGATACAGCTTACATGGAAGAGCATGCCCAGAATATTGTAAGAGGCAATGGATATAAAGTAGATGTAAAGATCCTGAAGGATATCCGGCCATTTCTGGAAAGACTGGATTCCATGAATCTTCATCAGGATTCCTTGAGGGAAGGGATCAAATTCCGTCCGGACAGCAAGTATCCGGATCTGAACAGAGATCAGCTGGTGAAGCATACTTTGCTTGCGCTTTGTTTATAGGAGCTGCCATGAAGGAATTTAAGATCAGGGAAAATGAAGCAGGACAGAGATTTGACAAATATCTGGCCAAGCTGTTGGAAGAAGCACCAAAAAGTTTTTTTTATAAAATGATGCGAAAGAAGAACATCACCCTTAATGGGAAAAAAGCCCAGGGCAATGAAATGCTTTGTACCGGAGATGTGGTAAAGCTGTTTTTAAGTGACGAAACTTTTGAGAAATTTTCATCCTCAAAGCAGCCATCCCATGCAAGAACCAAGCTTCAGATCATATACGAGGATTCGGATGTACTGTTTATCAACAAACCGGCTGGTATGCTTTCCCAGCCTGACGGGAACGGCACACCCTCCCTTGTGGAGTACCTTACAGGATACCTTCTGGATACAGGAGCACTGAATGAGGCTGATCTGGCTACCTTCAGGCCAGGGGTATGCAACCGGCTGGACCGGAATACCAGCGGATTGGTGGCGGCAGGTAAAAGCCTTACAGGCCTGCAGGACTTATCAGCAATGTTCCATAACAGGAATATGGAAAAGTTTTACCTTTGCCTGGTAGTTGGTGTAATAAAAAATGAAAAATATATCAAAGGATATTTGCATAAAGACGAAAAATGTAATAAAGTAATAATATCTGCTGACAGAACAGAGGATTCCCAGCCTATAAAGACCAGGTACAGACCTGTATGTGATAATGGGAGGTACACGCTTCTGGAGGTAGAACTGATCACAGGGCGGACCCATCAGATCCGTGCCCATCTTGCCAGTGAGGGACATCCTGTGGCAGGTGATCAGAAATATGGGGATAAGAAGGCAAACCAATATTTCCGGGACAGATATCAGCTGAAATACCAGCTGCTTCACAGCAGGCGGATAGTATTTCCAAAGGACTGCGGACGTCTGAAGGCTTTGGAAGGCAGGACTGTAACAGCACCCGTTCCCGGACTTTTTGGGCAAGTGCTTCAGAGAGAGAAAATAGACATAACCAGGAGGAATGAATTATTATGAAAGTATGGCATGAAATATGGGACTACATAAAAATGATCATTATTGTGGTTGTTGTAGTTCTTTTGATCAACAATGTGGTACTGATCAATGCAAAGATCCCTTCCGCATCCATGGAAAGACGATCATGACCGGCGACCGGATCTTTGGTTTCCGTCTGGCATATGGTGTGAACCTGGATCTGTTTGGCCATGAGATTTCCAAGAAGGTAAAAGACCCGGAGCGGTTCGATATTGTGATCTTCAAATATCCGGATGATGAAAGCCAGCTGTTCATCAAGCGAGTGATCGGCCTTCCAGGCGAGACTGTGGAGATCAAAGATGGCAAGGTATATATTGACGGTTCGGAAACACCGCTGGATGATTCCTTTATTCCTGAGACCATGAAGGGCAGCTTCGGCCCATATCAGGTTCCGGAGGACTGTTATTTTATGCTGGGTGACAACCGGAATAATTCCAAGGATTCCAGATACTGGAAGAATACTTATGTACGTTTCGATCAGATCGTAGGCAAGGCTGTAATTCGTTATTATCCCTCCATTAAGCTGGTAGACTAAAGGGAGGACAAAAGATGGCAACCTGGAACAGCAGAGGCCTTCGGGGATCCACCCTGGAGGAGCTTGTAAACAGGACTAATGAGCAATACAGGGAAAAGGGGCTGGCATTGATCCAGAAGATCCCCACCCCCATCACACCTGTGAAGATGGACAAGGACAGCCGCCATATTACATTGGCCTATTTTGACCAGAGAAGTACCGTAGATTATATAGGAGCAGTACAGGGGATCCCTGTCTGCTTCGATGCAAAAGAATGCTGTGCCCATACCTTTCCTCTGGCCAATATCCATCCTCATCAGGTGGCGTTCATGAAGGATTTTGAAAAGCAGGGGGGCATTGCATTCTTTCTTATTTTCTTCAGCTCCAGGGATCTTTTCTATTATCTGCCTTTTCGGGAATTACTGGTTTTCTGGCAGCGGATGGAAGAGGGAGGGCGTAAAAGCTTCCGTGAGGATGAGCTTCGCCAGGAATATTATCTGCCTGTAAAAAGCGGTATTCTTGTTCCTTATCTGGAAGGGATCCAGAAGGATCTGCAATTACGGGATTGACAACCTGCAGGAAATCCTTTATAATCTTGTTTGTTTCGTATAGTAGTATGCTACCATGGTAGCATACTAAAGTGTAAGGATTTATATCATGCTCCACACAGCAGATCTTTTGGGGCATACATCATGTGAAAGCACAAATGGAGGTAAATAAAAGATGCAGCGTATATTTCACACGCCGGAAGGAGTCCGGGACATATATAATGGCGAATGCAGCCAGAAACGGAGCCTGCAGGAGAAACTACACTGCGTGTTCCGCAGATATGGTTATGAAGATATTGAAACCCCCGGTTTTGAATATTTTGAAGTGTTCAGCAGGGAGGTAGGTACGATCCCTTCCAAAGACCTTTATAAATTTTTTGACAGAGAAGGCAATACCCTTGTGCTGCGTCCTGATTTTACCCCTTCTGTATCAAGAGCCTGTGCCACTTATTTTTCTCCTGAAAAGGAAGTGGTAAGCCTTTGTTATACAGGCAACACTTTTATTAATAATTCCAGCTATCAGGGCAGGCTGAAAGAGTCTACCCAGATGGGCGTTGAGCGTATGGGTGATGATTCTGCGGAAGCAGATGCAGAGCTTCTGGCAATGACTGTTGAGTGCCTTCTGGCTTCCGGCCTTACAGATTTTCAGGTGAGTGTAGGCCAGGTGGATTATTTCCGTTCACTTCTTGAGCAGGCAGGGATGAGTCCTGAAGATGAGGAGCAGCTTCGCAGCCTTGTTTCCATGAAGAATTATTTCGGTGTAGAAGAGCTGGTAGAACGTCTTGGGATTGACCAGAAGGTTGGCAATGCACTGGCACAGCTGCCACGTATGTTTGGGTCTTCTGATGTGCTTGAGAAGGCAAAAGCCCTCACTCAGGAACCAAAAGCCCTTCAGGCTGTGGCAAGACTGGAAGAGATCTACCAGATCCTGAAGATTTACGGTTATGAGAAATATATTTCTTTTGACTTTGCTATGGTAAGTAAATATCATTATTATACAGGCATTATTTTCCAGGCATATACTTATGGTACAGGCGAGCCGCTTGTAAAGGGAGGCCGGTACAATGACCTTCTTAGGCATTTCGGGAAGGCTGCACCATCTATTGGATTTGCCATTGTTGTAGACAGTCTTTTAACTGCTCTTTCCAGGCAGAAGCTGCAGATCCCTGTGGAGGATACTGTGGAAGTGATCACCTACAAACCGGAAGGACGCAAAGAAGCCATCCGGCAGGCACAACAGCTTCGCAGCCAGGGCAAAAACATAGCACTCAGACCTGAGAAGGAGGACTAGAACAGTGAGATATCTGACATTTGCCCTGACAAAAGGGCGTCTTGCATCCAAGACAATGGATATGTTTGAAAAGATCGGTATTACCTGCGAGGAAATGCGGGATAAGGATTCCAGGAAGCTGATCTTTGTCAATGAAGACCTGAAACTTAAATTTTTCCTTGCAAAAGGACCGGATGTGCCTACTTATGTAGAGTACGGTGCTGCCGATATTGGGATCGTTGGTAAGGATACCATTATGGAAGAAGGCAGGAAGCTTTATGAGGTGATGGATCTGAAGTTTGGTGCCTGCAGGATGTGCGTATGCGGGCCTGAAAGTGCACGGAAGCTTTTGGATTCCAACCAGCTGATCCGGGTTGCTCACCAAGTATCCGGTGATCGCTAAGGATTATTTCTACAACAAGAAGCACCAGACAGTGGAGATCATCAAGCTGAACGGATCCATTGAGCTGGCTCCTATTGTAGGATTATCTGAGGTGATCGTAGATATTGTAGTAGACCGGAAGCACTCTTTCGTGAGAATGGGTTAAAGGTATTGGAAGAGGTATGCCCTCTGTCTGCCAGGATGGTAGTCAATCAGGTAAGTATGAAAATGGAAGATGAACGGATCCGGAAGCTGATCGATGACCTGCGTAAAGTGATCTGATAGGAAAGGAAATGATAAACCAATGCGTACAGTAACATTAACAAAAGAATCTACCAAAGACATTCTTGAGAATCTGTTAAAGAGAAGTCCTTCCAGTTACGGAAAGTATGAGATGGCAGTTGCCCAGATCCTGGATAAAGTTAAGCAGGAGAAAGATCAGGCTCTTTTTGGCTATACGAAGGAATTTGATAAAGCCGATATTACAGCAGAGAATATCAGGGTGACGGAAGAAGAGATCAAAGAAGCATATGAGCAGGTAGACCCGTCCCTTCTTGCAGTGATCCGCAAGGCACTGGTAAATATCCGCACCTATCATGAGAAGCAAAGGCAGAACAGCTGGTTTACCAGCTCAGAAAACGGTACTATGCTGGGCCAGAAGGTAACTCCACTTTACAGGGTGGGCGTTTATGTACCAGGGGGCAAGGCAGTTTATCCTTCTTCTGTACTGATGAATATTGTTCCTGCCAAGGTTGCAGGAGTTCCTAATATTGTAATGTGTACCCCTCCGGGAAGAGATGGGAAGGTTTATCCTACCACTTTGGTTGCTGCAAGGGAAGCCGGCGCAGATGTGATCTATAAGGTGGGTGGTGCCCAGGCTGTTGCAGCGATGGCCTTTGGTACAGAAAGCATCCCTAAGGTAGATAAGATCGTAGGACCTGGCAATATTTTTGTTGCACTTGCCAAAAAGGCTGTATACGGACATGTAAGCATTGATTCTGTAGCCGGTCCAAGTGAGATCCTTGTTCTTGCAGATGATACAGCTAATCCCCATTATGTGGCTGCAGACCTTCTGTCCCAGGCAGAGCATGATGAGATGGCTTCTGCCATTCTGATCACCACCAGTACAGAACTGGCAAAGAAGGTTCAATCAGAGATCGAAGGATATCTGAAGGTGTTGTCAAGAAGAGAGATTATCGAGAAATCCCTGGAGAATTTTGGCTATATCCTGATCGCAGAAGATATGGATGAAGCTATCGAAGCTGCTAATGAGATCGCTTCTGAGCATCTGGAGATCGTAACAGCCAATGCCTTTGAGGTAATGATGAAGATCCGTAATGCAGGAGCCATCTTTATCGGAGAATACAGCTCCGAGCCTTTGGGAGATTATTTTGCAGGACCAAACCATGTGCTTCCAACCAACGGAACAGCTAAGTTTTTCTCTGCACTTTCTGTGGACGATTTCATTAAGAAATCCAGTATAGTATATTATTCCAGAGAGGCATTAAAGGAGATCCATAAGGATATTGTACAGTTTGCAACTGCTGAGCAGCTGACAGCACATGCAAATTCTATAGCAGTACGTTTTGAAAAAGAAGACGAAGGGGATTCATTATGATACGAGAGGCTTTGGCACAGAGAAATACCAAAGAGACACAGATCCAGATGAAGCTGAATCTGGACGGAACCGGAGTTTCAGATATTTCTACAGGTATCGGATTTTTTGATCACATGCTGGAGGGATTTACAAGACATGGCCTTTTTGATCTTCAGCTGCGTGTGCAGGGGGATCTGCAGGTGGATGACCATCATACCATCGAAGAGACCTGGGATCGTCCTTGGCTCAGTGATCCGGGAAGCAGTGGGAGACAAAAAAGGGATGCCGCAGGTATGGAAGCTTTATCCTTCCCATGGATGAAACGTTGGTGCTTTGTGCAGTAGACCTGTGCGGCAGGCCTTATTTTTCCTGGGATGCACAGTTCCACACAGAGAAGATAGGGGGCATGTCTACAGAGATGGTACGTGAGTTTTTCTATGCAGTTTCTTACAGTGCACAGATGAACCTTCATATTAAGGTACTTACCCCGGCAACAGCCATCATATGGCAGAAGCTATGTTTAAAAGCTTTGCAAAAGCCCTGGATATGGCGGTGTCCTTTGATCCCCGTATTACAGATGTTTTATCTACAAAAGGAAGCCTATAAAAAGGAGAATAAATATAAATCATGAAGAAAAGATTGATTCCCTGCCTTTACCTTCAGTCTGAAAAGGCAGTAACCGGTTTCGGACAGAGAAATCTGTTAGGTGACGGAGATGTGGAAAAGCTGGCAAGGTTTTACAGCGATAACGGTGGAGATGAACTGCTGGTATTTGACTTTTCCTCTCAGGACGAGGAGCATGACAAAGCCATCGGCAAGATCCGCGACATTTGTGCAGCTTCTGAAGTTCCGGTAATGGCCGCCGGCAATATTAAGCGTATGGAAGATGTGAAAAAGCTGATCTACGCAGGCTGTGCCTGTGCTGTGCTGAACTTTTCCAAGGAGAGCAGTGTAAAAGCTTCTGGAAAGAGGTATCCAAACGCTTTGGAAAAGAAAAGATGGTCGTGTGTCTTTCTTCCATTGAAGAATTTACTGCAAATAAAGAACTGATCGAAAATTATGCATCTGCAGTGCTTGCCCTGGATCTGGTGCAGGATCAGGTGGCTGAGATTTCCTCTATTCCTGTGATCCTTCATACAGATGAACAGAATGAAGAGAAGCTTATTAAGCTTCTTGGGTCAGATGCTGTAAGCGGGGTTTGTGGTGCCTTTGTAAGCAATATGGAAAAGGATCTGCTGGATTTTAAGGACAGGTGCCAGGGTTTGGGGATTACTGTAAATACCTACGAAAGCAATATTGCCTGGAGTGAATTTAAGCTGAACAGTGACGGGATGATCCCTGTGGTTGTTCAGGATTATAAGACGGATGAAGTTCTGATGGTAGCTTAATACGAACGAGCGTGGGGTTCCGAGCCACTTTGAAGACAGGAAGGATGACTTACTGGAGCAGAAGCAGAAATGAGCTTTGGACGAAAGGCCTTACCTCCGGACATTTCCAGTATGTAAAGTCTCTCACCCTTGACTGTGACAATGATACCATCCTTGCAAAGGTGGATCAGGTAGGTGCAGCCTGCCATACAGGCAGCAGAAGCTGTTTCTTCCAGCCTCTTATGAAAAAGGATTATGATGACACCAATCCCCTTCACGTATTTCAGGATGTGTATGATGTGATCATGGACAGGAAGAAGCATCCAAAGGAAGGCTCTTATACCAATTATCTTTTTGACAAGGGAATCGAACAAGATCCTGAAAAAAGTAGGTGAGGAGTGTACGGGAGATCGTTATTGCTGCAAAGAATCCGGATAAAGAGGAGATCAAATACGAGATTTCTGATTTTCTGTATCATGCAATGGTATTAATGGTGGAGAAGGGGGTTACCTGGGAGGACATTACCAGGGAACTTGCCAGACGGTGATTTACATATGAAAAGAAAAGCAAAAAAAGCTTTCAGTATTACAGCGGCTGCAGTGTTTCTGGCAGCCGTATTATATCTGGTCTGGTGTGTGCTTTTAAATGATTCCGTGATCTGGAAAAATGTTCAGGTCAATGGGATTTCCATCCAGGGAAAGACAAAAGCCCAGGCCAGAGAAGCGATCCTGACAGATTTTAAAAAGACTTATGAGGATAAGGCTATCCAGGTGAAACTGTCCGACGAAGTTTATCAGGCTTACATATTTCCTATGCTTGGCATGGATCCCTGGGAAGTGGTGGAACAGGCCTATCAGCTTGGCCATGGTGCCTGGTATAAAAGAGGTCTTGATCGGATACGCCTTATGACAGATGACAAGGCAGAAGAGATCACTCTTCTTCCCCAGGTGACCCATCCGGAGGCAGTGTCTTCTGTGATCTCTTATATGGAGATTGAAAAGGTAAATACAGTGGTACAGCCTGTGTGCCGGATAACAGATGACAGTCTGATCATAAAGAAGGGGAAAACTGGTGTTCAGGCAGATACAGATGCTTTAAAGGAGCAGCTCCTGCATGCAGCTGCCAGTCTGGATCTTGACACACAGATCCAGTGTGCAGCGATCAGCGTTACACCAGAGGAGCCGGATTTCAAGGCTTATTATAAGCAGATCTATCAGGAGCCGGAAGATGCATATATGGATGAAAAGAATGATTATGAGATCGTTCCTTCCAAGACAGGGATATCCTTTGATGTTGCAAAGGCGGCCAAAGAATACAGACAGGCTAAAGAGGGCAGTGTGTTTACAGTGGACTTTGAACAGATCCAGCCGGAGGTGACAACCGGTGATCTGACCAGTCGGGTATACCGGGATGTACTGGGAAGCTATAATACTTATGGAGGCGGTACTGACAACCGGATCACCAATCTGACTCTTGCTGCAAAAGCAATTGATGGAATTGAACTGATGCCTGGTGAGACCTTTTCTTACAATGAAACCTTAGGAGAGCGTACAGCCGAAAGAGGGTATAAGGCTGCCGGTGTTTTTGTAAACGGACAGCATGCGGAAGGACTCGGCGGAGGGATCTGTCAGGTTTCCACCACCTTGTTTGATGCATGCCTGTACGCAGATCTGGAAATTGTAAAACGTACCAATCATTCCGGCAGGGTGGATTATGTGCCGGCTGGGCTGGATGCCGCTGTATCCTGGGGAGATCCTGACTTTCAGTTTTGCAATAATACTGAGTATCCTATCCGGATCTCTGCCACTTATGCAGATGGTTCCGTTAATGTGAAGATCTATGGTACAAAAACAAATTCCAATACAGTAAAGGTAACTACCCAGCAGCTGGATGCACAAAGCTACAAAACTTATCGTCATGTATATGACCAGGATGGAAATCTGCTGGAAACGGAGGAAATCTGCAGCAGCCATTACATCAGCTGATCTTGCGTTATGACCACAGAGCTGTAAACAGGCCATCGTAAGAATATGTGATTTTGTTTGATTTTTCACAAATTTAAAGGAAATCGTATTGATTTCAAAAAATGCTTTTGCTATAATACAGGAAATGAATAAAGACCGTTTACAGTGTCAGCCAGGAGGCAACAATTCCGGCTGTTAAAGGGAATCAGGTGGAAGTCCTGAACGATCCGGTCACTGTGAGCAGGGAGGATACTGCAGGGCCATTGAGAAGAAGCCTGGATCCGATAGGACTCATGGAAGCCGTCTCTTCTTGAGAAGGAGCAGATATCTGTTGATCTGTGAGCCAGGAAACCTGCTGTGAATGCTGAAGATGGAAGCTTCCGACGAAAGCGATTCATTGCTATTTCTTGTATTGTTTTATTGCACATATGTTTTTGGACTATGTATATAATGATATGAGTAATTGTGATGCCTGTTTCCAAGCCGGAAGCAGGCTTCTTTTTTTGTACAGCAGTACATGTCTTCATTCAAATTGATTGGAAATAACAGGAGGATAAAAGATCATGAAAAAACGAAAAATCATTCTTGCAATGCTTCTTTGCGCTGCAATGACAACCAGAGATGTGCTTCCTGTACTTGGGGAAGATCTTGCAGCAGAAGTGGATGTACAGGATGTAACAGAGGATGAGGCTTTTGATGAGTCTGATGAGGCAGATTTTTCTGAGTTTACAGACCAGGAGGAAGTGACATCTGATGTATTAGATGGTGCATTTACCGCTTATCCGGAGGAAGCCGCACCGATAGCTGAGGATGCAGAGAATCCGGGAACCGTTGCAGCACAGGGATATTATACCTTTGATTTTTCTGATGCAGCTGCACCTGGGAGTGACCACAAACTCTCCCATGTTTAAAGTAGTAGGCGCTACATTATATTCTGATAAAGACGGTAAAATGGTAGGTACCATTACTTTATCAGGAAAGACCTATGACAAGCTGTTCCTTGGAACAAAGACAGAAGCAGAGGCAGCTGGAGATGACGGTATGATCACTTATCATGATAATAATGGGCTTTATGAGTATGGTCCTTTTGCAGTATCAGCTCTTGATAAGGTGATTACTATAAGTTCTCATTCAACCAGCAGTAATAAGTGGTTTGAGCGTCAGATCACCTTCAACTCATCCAAGCTTCTTGCTGCTGCTACAGATCCTGTAGATAACAGCACAGCACTTCCGGATGGTACTTATACACCGGAGAGCTTTACAGCTACAGGCGGTACAGGTAAAGTGACCATTACCTGCCCACAGGTGATTGTTGAAAATGGCAAAGCTTTTGCAGATGTTACATTTAGCAGCAAGAAATATGCTTATGTAAAAGCAAACAATCAGTTGTTTAACGGTACAGTGAATACTTTCGGCGTTACATACAGGATCCCGGTTGACCTGAATGAAGATGTGAAGATCCTTGCGTTGACTACAGGTATGAGCGTGGCACATGAGATCGCCTATACTCTTCATGTAACATTGAATGAGGCACCGGCACCTACTGCTACACCCACACCTACTGAGACACCGGCTCCCACACCTGCAGCAGTTGCAGCAACCTCATTAAAGGTTTCTGTTTCCAAGCTTACCTTAAAGGCAGGAGCCTCTAGGACAGTCAGTGCCATTGCAGCACCTGCAAATACCACAGGCACAAAGTGGTATACACTTCCCAGAATCCTTCCGTTGCTACAGTAAACGATGCTGGTAAGATCACTGCTAAAGCAGCAGGTAAGACCAAGATCACTGTAAAAGCAGGATCTAAGGAAAAAACCATTGCTGTAACAGTAACCAAAAAAGCCGTAAAAGTAAAATCCCTTAAGATGAAAAAGGCAGCCCTTACCATGAATAAGGGAACTCAGACTTATGCATCTTACACAGTGAATCCAACAGGCGCAACCACAACCTTGAAATGGGAAATCTTCCAATAAGAATGTGGCATCCGTAGACCAGACCGGTATGATCGTTGCAAAGAAAGCCGGCAAAGCTACGATTACAGTAACAGCAGACGGCAAGAAGGCAGCCGTGAAGGTTTCTGTTGTTGATCCATGCACCAGTGTAAAGGTACAGAGTACTCTTACCTTAAAGGCTGGCAAGTCTGCCAAATTAAAAGTAACAACCACTCCCAAAACAACCGGACAGAAAGCTGCATTTAAGTCCAGCAACAAGAAAGTGGCTACCGTAGATTCCAAGGGAAAAGTAAAAGCCCTGAAAAAAGGAACTGCTAAGATCACAGTTACTGTAGGCAAACAGAAAGCAACTTGTACAGTAAAAGTAAAATAAATGTAACTGTTCCGTATTTTTACAGTTACAAAAAAATAGTAGATACAGATAAAGAAGAACAGTTGTCCTGTGAAGCATTGTGTGGCACAATATTTTGCAGGGCAGATTCCTGTTTAACAGAGGAGATTCATATGAAACGCAATTCAACAAGATTCCTTGCACTTTTTTTAACCGCTGCCATGTCCGTCACTCCAGCTGTGGCAGCTTTTGGCGAGAATCAGGAGAGCAGTGATCAGATCCCTGCCATTTCCCTGGCTCCCCAGCCATCAGAAATACCGGAGATATCTGTTTCCCCTACAGCTGTGCCAGAAAAAGAAGCACTTAATAATGCAGAAACCGATAAAAAGGAAGCTGCTAATGAGTCTAAAGACTCTGAAGGAGAAGATCCGCAAAAGAAAGATTCCCAGGAAAAGGACTCAGAAAAGAAGGATACTGAAAAGAAAGATACAGAGTCTAAAGACTCGGAAAAGAAAGATCCTGAAAAAGGAAGATACAGAGAAAAAGAATCCGGAAGAAAAAGACCCGGAGGAAAAGATCCGGAAGAGGAAGATATTTTCAAGGATAAGGAGTTCAGCCCAAGTATTGCTGATTATACAGCGGCAGAAGACAAGATCACCCCCTGGGTGGTGAAAGGTAATGACAGTGTGTTTGACAGGCTGTATGTAGGAAAAAGAAGATGCAGATAAATCAAAGGTAATAACAGGAACTGCTGATACAGATGGAACGTTTCGCTTTACCTTTGATGTTCCTGCAGAAATGAAAAATCAGGCTCTTTCTGTGGTGCCGGGAAACAGCAACAACGGCGGAGAGATCAAATGGTATACAGCCAAAGACTGTACCATTACAGTTCCGGATGTAGTGCCGGCTCCAACCAGTATTCCACAGCCTACCGCCATACCGGAACCAACCGCTATCCCAGAGCCTACCCAGATACCTTCTCCAACCCCAACTCAGACACCGGCTCCGGCTATTGCAAACGGAGTTTATAAGATCAATGTTACCTCCAGCGCATTTATGTTCCGTGTGGTAGACTGTCAGCTTACATCCAAAGACGGTGTGATGACAGCAATCCTTACACTTAGCGGTGTGGGCTATGATTATCTGTTTATGGGCACAAAAGAAGAAGCAGATCAGGCTGACCGCTCTACCTGGATTCCTTTTACTCCAAATGCAGAAGGCAAATATACATATTCAGTACCTGTTTCTGCCCTGGATACAGGTATAGCAGTAGCCGGACATTCCAAGAAATATAATCTGTGGTATGACCGTATCCTTACTTTTAATTCCAGCACTTTGGAAAAGATCGCAGATTTGGATGTTCAGCAGGATCCATCCAATCCAAATCAGGAAAATAAGGATAATAACAGTGATCCTAACAAAAAGAAGGATGACAAAAAGAAAAAGGATAAAAAGGATAAAAATAAAAAGGACAAAAAAGACAAAAATAAGAAAGATAATAAGGTACAAACACCTGGAAAAGATGTGGACAAGGAATCTAAGTACAAATCCGATCTTAGCGGCGGTACATCCAAGGTGGACAGTTCTACAGGGCTGAAGGACGGTTCTTATGTACCGGATAAGTTTTCCTGGTCCGGCGGAACCGGTAAGGTGCAGATCAGCTGCAGCAAGGTATCCATTACAGGTGGTCAGGCATATGCTACCATTACTTTCAGCAGTGATGCATACGGCTATGTGAAAGCTAACGGAAATATGTACTATCCGGACCACAGCGGCGGCGGTTCCACATTTGCTGATTCCGGTAGCCTTAAATAAAAATAATTCTATCATTGGTATGACCACCAGAATGTCTGTGCCTCATGAGATCCAATACAGTATATTTGTATATCTGAATGGTGCGGATAACAAAAGTGACAAAGACAAAGAAAATCCTTCATCTTCTGACAGTATGGTTTCCACCGGCAATAAAAAGCTGGACGATAAAGCACCGGAGATCACAGGCCTTGAGTACAAGGATGAAACTACTTTGGAACATGCAAAACACCTGAAAGTGTATCATTATGAAAATGACATTACACTTCTTGAGGTGGATATGACCACTGATACTGCCCGTACAAAAGAATCTGTTCAGGCAGAAAGCGAGGCAAATACAGAAGAAACAGCAGCAGGCAATGAAGAAACGGCAGCAGTATCTGAGGACGAAGAAACAGCAGCTGTGGCTTCTGATGAAGAAAAATCCACAACAGCAGCTCCTGATGAAGAAAGCGGTTCTTCTGCTCCTGCAGAGTCTACAGGGGATAAGATTGAACAGCTTTATATGGGAAATGTGATCAAGTATCTGATCGTTCCGGAAGATGCAGATGTTCCGGCAGGTCTTGATAAAGATGTGATCCTGATACGGAAACCTGTAGAGAAAACTTATGTGGACTCTGCAAATGCAGCGGATGCCATGGATAAGCTGGGACTGACAGACAAGATTTCCATGATAGGATCTGACCTTACCGATCTTCCTGAAGCTTTGTCATCTGCTGTGGAAGCAGGAACTTTGGAAAGCACAGGAACTTATACAGACCTGGATTATAAGACTATGCTGAAAAGCCAGTGCACCCTTGCCATCCTTCCATCAGATATCCTTCCTAAGACAGAAGAGGATCTGGACGCAAAAACAGAAGAACTGAGGAGCACTGCTCAGAGATTTGCACTCCTTGAGATCCCGTTCATCGTTGACCGATCTTCAGATGAAGAAAATGATGAGGCAGTGGCAGAATGGGAAGAAGTTTACAAGACAATCTTTGATGTGAAATAACAACAGAGAAAGGAGAGACAGATCCATGTTTAATAAAAAAATGAAACAGAGGATATGTGCTGTCTTGCTTACTGCTGTGATGGCATTTACTACAGCAGGCATCCCTGTAATGGCAGTAGAAATTGCTTCAGACACAGCAGCGGATGAGGAGTTTAAGGATGAGGCACCCCAGATCCCTGGACTTACCTATGAGTCAGAAATGGAGCTGAAATATGCGCAGTGCTTTCATGTGTTTTATTACAATGACGGATATGCGCTGATCGATATTAAAGATGACGGTCAGTTCCTGGTGGTTCCGGAAGGTAAAGAAGCTCCGGCAGATATGGACAAAAGCATTACTGTGATCCAGAAGCCGGTTTCCAGGATCTACCTGGCTGCAACTTCAGCAATGGCTTTGTTCAATGCCATTGACGGGCTGGACAGCATCCGCCTTTCAGGTACGCAGGCTTCCGGCTGGTATGTGGATGATGCAGCTCAGGCTATGGAAGATGGAAAGATCCTTTTTGCAGGAAAATATGATGAACCGGATTATGAGCTTCTGATCAATGAGGATTGTGATCTTGCTATTGAATCTACCATGATCCTTCATTCTCCAAAGGTGGCTGAGATGATCAAAGAACTTGGGGATCCCGGTTATGATCGATCACTCCAGCTATGAAACACATCCGCTGGGAAGAACGGAATGGGTGAAGCTTTACAGCGTGCTGCTTGGTAAAGAGAAGGAAGCAGAGGCATTCTTTGATGATCAGGCAAAGGTGATCGAGGATTTGAGCGGGTTTACCAAGTACAGAGAAAACCGTTGCTTATTTCTATATCAATACTGACGGATCCGCAGTAGTCCGTACCAGTGATGACTGATATTCCTAAGATGATCGAGATTGCAGGGGGAAGATATATTTTCCCTGATCTGAAAAGAGCACAGGAGGCACAGGATTATTTCTCTCTGTCCGCCTTACCATGGAGGAATTCTATAATCAGGCAGTGGATGCAGACTACCTTATTTATAACGCATCCATTGACAGCCCTATTACAAGCATTGATGATCTTCTTGCAAAAAGCGATCTGTTTGCAGATTTCAAGGCAGTGAAAGACGGTAATGTGTGGTGTACAGGCAAACAGCTGTATCAGGCTACAGACATTGTAGGAGAGCTGATCAAGGATGTGCATCTGATGCTGACAGACGGAGATGAGAAGGATATGACCTTCCTTACAAGGGTGAACTGATGGAGAAATCAACAGAAAATACAAGCTTTCATATGGAGAATTTCCGGAGACGATCCAGATATGCAGTGGTTTTTATAGGGCTGATCTTTGCTTTTTGCCTGATCACTGTACTGAATATTAACACAGGAAGTGTACATAATACTCAAGTCCCGGATATTTTCAAGATCATTTTCACCAAAAGCGGTGATGCTACAGCATATAATATTATCTGGAAAATCCGTTTTCCCAGGATCCTGATGGCAGCCATCCTGGGAGGAGGGCTTTCTCTTTCCGGATTTTTGTTACAGACCTTTTTTTCAAATCCTATTGCAGGTCCGTTTGTGCTTGGGATTTCCTCCGGAGCGAAGATGATGGTTGCTTTGACTATGATCGTATTCCTTCAGAGATTCCATGTGGTTTCTTCCTATACACTGGTTGTGGCGGCTTTCATTGGTTCGCTTATATCGGTGGCTTTTATCCTTCTGTTTTCCAGAAGGCTGCACAGCATGGCCACCCTTCTGGTCGCCGGGATCATGATCGGATATATCTGTTCTGCCATTACAGATTTTGTGATCACCTTTGCAGAGGATTCGGATATTGTAAATCTTCATGGATGGTCCCAGGGCAGTTTTTCCGGTATGAGTTGGAGTAATGTGCAGGTTTCTGCCATTATCATAGGGATTACCTTTTTGATCCTGTTTTTCATGGCAAAGCCTATTGGCGCATTTCAGCTTGGGGAAGCTTATGCCCAGAGTATGGGAGTAAATATTAAAGTATTTAAGATCGCCCTGATCCTTTTGTCCAGTATCCTTTCAGGATGTGTTACTGCTTTTGCCGGACCGATCTCTTTTGTGGGAATCGCGGTTCCGCATCTGGTAAAGCTGGCATTGAAAACAGCCAGGCCCCTTGTGGTGATTCCTGGCGTGTTCCTAGGAGGAGCTGTGTTCTGTATGATGTGTGACCTGATCGCCAGAATGGCCTTTTCACCACTGGAACTGAATATCAGTACAGTAACATCTATTTTCGGTGCCCCGGTAGTAATCGTAATGATGCTTCGCAAGAAAGGAAGGCAGGCCTGATGGATTATTATTTTCAGATGAAGGATCTGGCAGTAGGTTATCACAAACAGGCCCTGATCCATGATATTAATATTAACATTGAAAAAGGTGAGATCGTTACTCTCATCGGGCCTAACGGATCTGGGTAAATCTACCATTTTGAAAAGTATTACCAGGCAGCTGGAACTGATCGGCGGGAGAGTCTATATTGCCTCCAGGGATCTGCAGGGATTATCTTATAAGACCTTGTCTACAGAAATGGCAGTGGTACTAACAGAAAGGATCCGTCCGGAACTGATGACCTGTCATGATATTGTTGCTACAGGGCGTTATCCTTATACAGGAAGACTTGGTATGCTTTCAAGAGAAGACGAAGATAAAGTGGACCAGGCGATGAAGGCTGTCCATGCAGTGGAGCTTGGCGGCAGGGATTTTAATGCCATTAGTGACGGGCAGAGACAGAGAGTGCTGCTTGCAAGGGCAATCTGCCAGGAACCGGATATGATCATTCTGGATGAACCTACCTCATTTCTGGATATCCGCCATAAGCTGGATCTTTTATCCATTCTTCGTTCTATGGCAAAGGAAAAAGGGATCACAGTGGTCATGTCCCTTCATGAGATCGATCTTGCCCAGAAGATTGCAGATAAGATCATCTGTGTAAAGGGAGAGCAGATTTCCCATTACGGGGTTCCGGAGGAGATTTTCAAAGAAGAGATCATCCGGGATTTGTATGAGATCAACAATGGTTTTTATGATCCTGTTTTTGGAAGTATTGAACTTCCAAGACCGGAAAAAAGGGGAGCCAAAGGTGTTTGTGATCTCAGGGGCAGGAAGCGGGATTCCGGTTTACCGTTCCCTTCAAAAGAGGGGATACCATTTGCAGCAGGCATCCTTTATACCAATGATATTGATTATCGATTAGCCAAAGAACTTGCCGCACAAACAGTTAGCAGAGCAGCCTTTTTCTGAAATATCCAAGGAAACCTATGAGCAGGCACTGACTCTAATGAAGAAATGCCAGCGTGTGATCGTTACAGATGTGCCAGGAAGGAACCTGTAACCATCGCCTGTTTGACTTGATCAAAGAAGCAAGAAGACTGGGTATGGCTTAAAGGTCAGATGCATACATTTTGACCATAAAATAAGATCCTGTATCAGTTCGCAGAAATGATAAGCTGCGGAGTTGGTACAGGATCTTTTTTGTTATCTGGACATTTCATATGTTATGTTTATGCCTTATTACGGATGTCTTTTAAATGCAGGATCCTCTGATTACTGCTGCCGCGGAAGGCAAGGGAAATGTCTTTCAAGGCTTCTACAAATTCACCATCTACAAGAACATCTATACAGGAAAGCATTTCTTCCGTAAATGGGGTATAAACCTTACCTCCCGGGATCAGATCCACATCGTAGAGATAACCGGTGTAGCACCAGATGGTCTTGTCAGGATAGGTCTTGCGGATATCCTTCAGAAGACCTGCAAGAACCTGCTGGTTCTCCGGCTCGAAGGGCTCACCGCCAAGCAGAGAGAAGCCTTCGATATAGGAAGGCTTCATAAACTCTATGATGGATCTGTGTGTTGCTTCTGTAAAGGGCTGCCCATAATCAAAATTCCAGGTTTCGGAATTGAAGCAGCCTTTACAATGATGACGGCAGCCGGAAACAAACAGGCTTACACGAACGCCGGTGCCATTAGCAATGTCATATGGCTTAATAGTACCATAATGCATGATATAATCTCCTTTGGAACAGATAATCGGTTTTACAGATGAAGCACACGATCCTTGATCTCCTGGGTACGACCCTGATTCCAGAACTGGGTGCCAATGTATCCGCAAGTCCTGCGGGCAACACTCATTTTATTCTGGTCACGGTTACCGCATTTAGGGCATTCCCAGATCAGCTTGCCATTGTCATCTTCTTTGATCAGGATCTCTCCGTCATAACCGCAGATGTCACAGTAATCACTTTTGGTATTTAACTCTGCGTACATAATGTTGTCATAAATGAATTTCATAACAGATAAAACAGCAGGGATGTTATTCTGCATATTTGGAACTTCTACATAGCTGATAGCACCGCCAGGAGATAACTTCTGGAATGCGGCCTCGAACTTCAGCTTGGTGAAAGCGTCTATTTCCTCTGTTACGTGAACGTGATAACTGTTGGTAATATAATTACGGTCTGTTACGCCTGGGATGATACCAAAGCGCTTCTGCAGGCATTTAGCAAAACGATAAGTGGTAGATTCCATAGGAGTACCATATACGGAATAACTGATATTTTCAGCTGCTTTCCACTGGGCACATTTGTCATTCAAACGCTGCATAACCTGAAGGGCAAAGGGGCGGGCTTCCGGATCCGTATGGGATTTGCCTGTCATACGTACACACATTTCGTGGATACCTGCATATCCAAGTGAAATAGTGGAGTAGCCGCCATATAAAAGCTTGTCAATGGTTTCACCCTTCTGAAGTCTGGCAAGTGCACCATACTGCCACAGGATAGGTGCTACATCCGAAACAGTACCAAGAAGACGTTCATGTCTGCAGCGGAGTGCACGGTGGCAAAGCTCCAGACGTTCATCCAGGATCTGCCAGAAACGGTCCATATTGCCTTCGGAAGAGCAGGCTACATCTACCAGGTTGATGGTAACAACACCCTGATTAAAACGGCCATAAAACTTGTAAGAACCATCTGCATTACGCTGAGAGTCCTCTACTGTCAGGAAAGAACGGCAGCCCATACATGGGTAAACATTGCCTCCCTTCAGTTCCCGCTAATGACTCCTTGGCAGAAATATAATCCGGAACCATACGTTTGGCAGTACATTTGGCAGCTAATTCTGGGCAAGATACCAGTATCTGGAATCTTCGGTAATATTATCCTCATCCAGAACATAGATCAGTTTAGGGAATGCAGGAGTGATCCAGGCACCACGTTCATTCTTAACACCCTGCATACGCTGTGCCATAACTTCCTCAATGATCATGGCAAGGTCATCTCTGGTGCGGCCTTCCGGCACTTCATCCAAATACATGAAGATGGTAACAAATGGAGCCTGTCCATTACAGGTCATCAGTGTGATCAGCTGATACTGGATCGTCTGGATACCACTCTGGATCTCGTCTTTCAGCCTGCGCTCTGTGATCTTGTCAATGATCTCTTCATCCATGGACTCTCCACAGGCGATACGTTCCGCTACAACTTTCTTGCGAAGCTTCTGACGGCTGATATCTACAAATGGAGCCGTGATGAGCCAGGGTAAAGGACTGACCGCCATACTGGTTGCTGGCTACCTGTGCAACGATCTGGGTGGTAACATTACATGCTGTGAAAAAACTGTGTGGCTTCTCGATCACTTGGTCCGGCTGATCACAGTACCGTTCTGAAGCATATCCTGAAGATTGATCAGATCGCAGTTGTGTTCCCTCTGGGCATAATAATCTGAATCATGGAAATGGATAATACCTTCTTCATGTGCACGTACAATATCTTCGGGAAGGAGCACACGCATGGCAAGATCCTTACTTACCTCACCTGCCATATAATCACGCTGTGTGGAGTTAATGGTAGGATTTTTGTTAGAGTTCTCCTGCTTGGCATTTTCATTGATCTGGTCCAGCAGGGAGAGGATATTGTCATCTGTAGTATTGGATTTACGGGTAAGCTCTCTTTTGTAACGGTAGCGTACATATTTCTGCGCTACCTCGTAACCACGCATCTCCATAATACCAGTCTCTACCATATCCTGGATATCTTCTACATTGACTGCATGAGAGGCAGCCAGGGCTCTGGAAGCCACAGTCTCGGCAACTGCCATGATCTGAAATTCGCTGAGCTGATGGATCTTCGGAACCTCTTCATTGGCTTTCTTGATCGCATTTATGATTTTGCTCTTGTCGAAGATCACTTCTTCGCCATTTCGCTTGATAACATTTGTTCTGATCTCTGTTTCCATGCTTTCCCTTCCTTTCTTTTATATACCTATATATTGTGTATAATTGTCTGATTGGCAACTAAATATAGTGCAAATGTTGCAATATCTATATTACAGGTTTTCAGAGAAAAGTCAAGCCTAAATCGCAAAGAATCCTTTACGAAAATTTAGGTGATAATATGGCAATACTCACAAAAAACATTGGAGCTTATACAGCAGGCATTGACAGTTCATCAAAAATAAGGTACATTTTTACTGATCCATTGATTTGCTGTAACTATTCAGAAGGGAATTGTAAGGGTAATGAACCGTTACGCTCGACTTGAACTTTGGGTGCAGTGATGCATCTGTTTTTTAGATTTACATGATGGAATCAATGGCAATGGAAGGGAGATATGACTATGACTTACAAAGAAAAAAAGCGTTCCTTGTTTTTGGGCTTACCCTGGACTTTTACTTCTTATACTGTAACAGATGAGATCATAACTGTAGATTCAGGTTTATTAAAAGAAGAGAATGACTGTTATTTATATAAGGTGATCGATGTTCGTCTTGAGACCCGCCTGTTTGAGCGGATGCTAGGGCTTGGCACCATTCATTGCTTCACCGGAGATGTAACAGATCCGGATCTAAAGCTGCTGCATATCAAGCACGCAAAAGAAATCAAGGATTACATCCTGAAACAGTCTGAGCAGGAAAGACTGAAAAGAAAAACATTGAATACACAACATCTTGACGGCAATCCGGGCATCAGCAAAATGGCCCAGACAGATAGCTGCAGATAGGGTGGCAGACATCATTTCCAGAAATTATATGGTATCTGGTATGGCATGTGAAACACGGAGGATGAATATGGATATTTTAGTTGTGATCGATATGCAGAATGATTTTATTGACGGAGCCCTAGGTACACCAGAGGCGGAAGCAATCGTGCCTAATGTGGTGGACAAGATAAAGAATTTCAATGGTCTGGTGCTGGCTACCAGAGATACTCACAGCAGTGATTATCTTCAGACCCAGGAGGGCAGAATGCTTCCTGTAGAGCACTGCATCCGTGGGACATACGGCTGGGAGATCAGGGATGAGATCGCAGAGCTTCTGGAGTCCGGCCCAATTGACAAGCCCACTTTTGGAAGTGAAACCTTAGGAAAGGTTCTAAAGGAGTTTCACAGATCTGAGACCATCAACAGTATTACTCTGGTTGGTCTTTGCACAGATATCTGCGTGATCTCCAATGCCATGCTGCTGAAAGCATTTCTGCCTGAGGTGCCAATTATTGTGGATTCCCTCTGCTGTGCAGGTGTGACACCCAAGAGCCATGAACTGGCACTGGAGGCTATGAAGGCTTGCCAGATAAAAGTAATATAAGATGAGAGCATTGGAAGGAAGGCCGCTGTATTTGTACAGCGGCCTTCAATAGGTTTTTCCTTTTTGATAAACGATTTCCCGGTTTCATTATAATATGGAATTTATATGGAGTCCCGAGCGATCAGTATTACATCCAGGAGAGCTTCCTTTCCCATATATATAGTAGGATTTTCCACTGCTTTTAATAGTTCAGATACAGCTAATTCTGCTTTTTTCTCCATATCCTGATGAATGGTGGTAAGCTTGGGAACTGTAAGATGAGCATATGTAATATCGTCAAAACCTGCAATTCCAATATCGGCAGGGATCCGGACTCCTTTGGTTGCAAGGTAACTGATAGCTTCCATTGCATAATAATCAGAAAGAAAAAAGGCAGCCGTTTTTTGAGAAAAAGGGATTCTTCGTATTAATTGCTGATAAAAGCTTTCTCTGACGAGAGCTGTTTCGCCTATATTTATAAGGCGAATTTTCTTACGGCTGTTTTTTTCTGTCAGTTTATTAAATGTTTCTTTTGCACCATTCCATCGTGCCTGATCAACGCCATAATCACTGGTTGCGCATACTAAGATATCATGATAATCACATTCCAAAATATATTCAATCATACGGGCACCACCGGTGAAGCCATCCAGCCCAATATTAGTTACTGGGGTGTCGTCATGAGAAATCCCATAGGCATCAATGGAAATGACTGGCTTGTGAATCAGAGACCAGATTTTATTGCAATCATTTCTTGAAAAAGACAACA